>JAOAFU010000198.1 GCA_026416115.1 Bacteroidales bacterium
AGTATGGAACACCTTTTTCAGGAGTTCCCGATCCGAGAGATGCTGTTATTTATCAGGTAAATATTAGAGCCTTTAGTTCTACAAGAAATTTACAAGGGGTAATAAATCGTTTGGATAATATCAAAGCTTTAGGGGTAAATGTTATTTATCTGATGCCAATATATCCCGTAGGAACACTTAATGCTTTCAATTCTCCATATTGTATAAAAGATTTTACTACTGTAGGGTCAGAGTATGGTTCGCTAAATGATTTACGTGCGTTAGTTGATGGCGCTCATAGTAGAGGAATGGCTGTAATTCTCGACTGGGTTGCAAATCAAACATCATGGGACCATCCTTGGATTACACAACATCCCGATTGGTACCAACGTGATGCAAATGGTAACATTAAAAACTTAAATGGTTGGACCGACGTTGCTGCACTTGATCACAACAATGCAAATCTCAGAGCAGCTATGATCGAAGCAATGCGATACTGGATTTTTGCGGCAAATATTGATGGTTATCGTTTTGATTATGCTAATAACCCAAATATTCTGCCTTATTGGAGTTCCTATCTCAGCAATTTGAGAGGAATTACTACACACAAGCTTCTTTTATTGGCTGAAGGAGACGATACTCAACATTATACTCGTGGCTTTGATTATATTTTTGGTGATCAGTTTTATTATAATACTTTAAAACCTATTTATTTAAATGGTTCTTCTGCTACATTAATAGATAATAGTAACAGTATAGAATATACTAATGCTTCTTCTAATCAGGCCGTCGTGAGATACATTACCAATCATGATGTTTATAGTAATGAAGGATCGCCTTATAATTTTCTTGGAGGGAAAGCAGGTGTTCTTGCTGCCATGGTTGTTACATCGTACATGAAAAGTATTCCCTTCATTTATAATGGGATGGAGGTTGGAAATACCGTGAATATTCCTTTTCCCTTTAATACTACTGTAATCAATTGGAGCCAGGATCCTTCTGTTACAACTGAAATGACCAAGATTATTAATCTTAGAAATACAAGCACAACATTAAGAAGGGGTATATTAACCTCTTATACCAATAGTGATATATGTGCTTTTAAGAAAGTTAATGGGTCAGAGACTTTTTTTGTGATGGTAAACCTTAGAAATGCGAACAAAACATTTACACTACCTTCTGAATTTGCTAATAAGACATTGACCGATGCTTATACGAATAGTAATGTTTCATTGGGAACTTCTATTTCTTTGTCAGCATATCAGTATCGTGTATTCAAATCAGGAACGGCATCAGCAGTTTCCGTTACAAGTGTATCAGTTAGTCCATCTTCAGCTTCTCTTTTTGTTGGACAAACTTTACTGCTAACGGCCACTATATCTCCAAGTAATGCAACTAATCAAAATGTTACTTGGTCGTCGAGTAACAATGCAATTGCTACAGTTTCATCTACTGGTCTGGTCACTGCTAATGCTGCAGGGACTGCAACAATTACCGTTAGAACAGAGGATGGAAACAAAACTGCAACATCTACAATCACCGTTTCTAATCCAACAAGTTTTAAAGTTTATTTTTATCGTCCTACTAACTGGGGCTCATTCATTCGGATATATTATTGGAATACTATACCATCTGGTAGCATGGCTAATGTTTCATGGCCAGGTGTAGCTATGAAAGCTGAATCAAAAGGTTGGTACAGCTTCACATTCACAAATGTTAGTTCAACCAATCTAATTTTTACTGATGGGACAAATCAAACTGCTGATCTTACTCGTAATACTACTGGCTGGTATAAGGATAACACATGGTATAATAGCGAACCTTCTGTTCCTTCCATTGTGTACTATCGTATCAAAAATCGTTGGCAATCGACTCAATATTTGTACGATGGGGGTGATCAACTTAAATATGGAGTTTTCCCATCTACAAATAATTTCGCATATCAATGGATATTAAACGATGTGGGACAACAAAACGGGTATGTTAGTTTGAAGAATCGTCAAACTGGTGAATTTATTCATATTGAGAATTTGCAAGATTATGTTCAATGCTCTGCAGCTGGAACAGATTGGTGGAGTGCTCAGTGGATATTGGAACCGACAGGCGATGGTTGGCTCAGAATTCGCAATCGGTGGCAAACAAACGATCTAATTCACTTGGAAAATTTAAAAGGTTATGCACAGCATGCCGGAGCACAAACTGGGTGGCATAGCGCTATGTGGCAATTTGAAGCTGTGGCTTCATCAAATAGTGATGCTACATCGATTAAAAATAAACAATCTTCTAAATGGGCTGTTTATCCCAACATTGTAGAAAGTGGTACTAAAATTCGTATTGAGGGAAAACTCGAAAATGTATTTTTAAAATTCTATGACCTTTCTGGAAGGATTGTTTTATTCGCAGGTGCTCATGAGTTCATGAAAATTAATCTAAATTCAGGAATATACTTCGTGCATATTAGTGATGGGAATCAGACTGAAATTATCAAAATCATTGTTAAATAAATACTAATAAAGCTGAGTAGTTTCTTATATCTTTCTAAATGAAAAAAGGATAGCGAGGAATATTTTTTCTCGCTATTATTTTACTTATGTTTGATATTTGTATAAACTTTGCAATATGTTCATATATATTTGAATTTTTTTAATATAACATTAGTAAGTTGTTAAGAAATAATGAAAAAAAATCTAATATTTATCCTTAGCTACTTTCTTTTTTGGCTACTATATTTTTTGTTTGTAAAAAGTTTTTTTATTCTTTTCAACCTGTCCCACCTTAAGCAACTCTCAATATCTTTAATTCCTCAGATATTTTGGTATGGTCTTCGGCTCGATCTATCGGCATCGGCCTATGTGCTTATCGTTCCTTTTTTGCTTCTGCTTATTTCAAATGTATTTAACTTTTCATGGTGGTATAAGGTAATTAAAGTGTATACATATATTCTTCTTGCTATATTTACCTTTCTGGTTATTGTCGATGCCGAATTATATGCCTACTGGGGCTTTCGGCTCGATCTTACCCCCCTGCAATATATCGATACGCCGGGGGCTATGTTGGCTTCGGCAACAGGCTGGACAATTATCCGTCAGCTATTGTTAGGAATAATAATATTTTTATTATTTAGCTTAATTTACCGTCGTATTTTCTCATTTTTATCGGTAAAACCTACTGTCCGTTTAAATTTCCCTTCATTTATTATACTGCTTATTATTTTTGCTTCCCTTATCATTCCCATTCGGGGTGGGTTGGGATTGGCCCCATTGAACACTGGTTCGGCTTATTTTTCTAACAATGCTTTTGCTAATCATGCAGCAATAAATGTAGTATGGAATGTAGGTTTTGCCTTTCTTCAAACCGAAACTCGAAAAAATCCCTATCGGATGATGAGTACGAGTGAGGCTGAAAATATAATAAACCAATATTTAGGTATTAAAAGCGATTCAACACAGCAATTGATACGGTATGAAAAATCGCCCAATGTAATTTTAATTGTGCTGGAAAGCTTTATGGCTAAACTTCTGCCCGAAGCTGGTGGAGATCTTTCCTTGAATGCTACCCCCCAATTGAGATACTTAATCAAAGAAGGAATTTTTTTCCCCAATGTTTACTCTACAGGAACTCGTTCGGATAAGGGATTAATATCAATTATATGCGGCTTTCCTGCTTTTCCTAATGTTCTGGTGATGCGTTTTCCGGATAAAACTGAAAAGTTACCCGCCATTGCCAAAGATCTTAGAAAGGAAGGCTACTCTACAGCATATTATTATGGTGGCGACATCGACTTCGTCTCAATGCGAAGCTTTGCAAAAAATGCAGGGTATAATAAAATCGTCAGTATGTCCGATTTTCCTTCTAGTACCTACAATGCAAAATGGGGTGTTCACGATCATGTTGTTTTTGAACGACTTTTGAGCGATATAGATACTGCTTCTAAGCCTTTTTTCTACACCTTTTTTACTCTTAGTAGTCACGAACCTTTCGATGTGCCCATGAAAACCGTTATTGAAGGGAATGACGACGACCATCGCTTTTTGAATTCAGTATATTATACCGATAGCTGTTTGGGAAGTTTTATTGAGAAGGCGAAGCAAAAACCCTGGTGGAATAATACATTAGTTGTTCTTATTGCCGACCATGGCGTTTTGAGGCTTGGTGTGCAT
This sequence comes from Bacteroidales bacterium, assembly GCA_026416115.1. Classification (GTDB taxonomy): domain Bacteria; phylum Bacteroidota; class Bacteroidia; order Bacteroidales; family DTGW01; genus JAKPGM01. Next base: position 4,140 of record JAOAFU010000198.1, read on the forward strand.
GATGCTTTTGATCCCGAACGTTTTCATATTCCCATGCTGTGGTTGGGAGGTGTTGTGCAACAACCTGCAGTAGTCAAATCTGTTGTATCTCAAACCGATGTCCCTTACACCCTTCTGATGCAATTAGGAATATATCCTCAAAAACCTTATTGTTATAGTCGTAATGTGTTGTCTCCCAATTATAAGGGTTATGCGGTTGGCGCTTTCAACAGCGGTATTGTTGTTTTTTCCGATTCTGCTACTGTAGCTTTCGATTATACCGACCAAAAAATAAAATTAGAGAAAGGTAGCCAACCCCAATTTTTGCTTCAGTTTGGTAAAGCTTATCTTCAAAAAAGCTACGACGATTTTCTACAATTAAAATAAAAATGATTAATTTTTTTTTAGTTCAGAAATCCGACATTCCCATAATCCAGGGCTTAGCTCGTCAAATTTGGTTCGAATATTATCCTTCCATTATTTCTGAAGAGCAGATCGAATATATGCTCGACAAAATGTACTCATCAAATGTTATTGAGCAGGAATTAGAAAAAGGATTTCGATGGTACTTTATTAGCTTGGATGAGGATAAGATTATTGGATTTTTATCCTATAACCTCGAAAAAGATGAACAAAAAGTTAAACTTAATAAACTTTACATTCTGACAGCGTATCATGGGAAAGGTTTCGGCCAGTTGGCTCTTGATTTCGTTATTTCACAAGCAAAAAATTTAAATGCAAAATGGGTTTATCTTACCGTCAATAAGAACAACCAACAGGCAATAAAGGCATATGTTAAAGCAGGATTTTATATTCAGCGCAGCGAAAAATTTGACATCGGAAATGGTTTTTTTATGGACGATTATATCATGGTACATGAGCTGTAAATCAATGTTGGTTATGTTAAATACTTTTTTTAAGTATTTTTACAAATCAAAATATATTAGGTACTATGGATAACTTGCAAATAAATTCAGCCACTTCGGGGTTCGAGCTGAATGAGATGTCAGTAAAATATTTAACCTCAATTTATCGTTGGACATATTTTTTTTCTATACTTGGTTTTGTAGGTATTGTACTATTATTACTTTTGGCACTTTTTGCAAAAGCTATGATTAATGCTATGAATCCTCAACTCGAGGATAGCGCCTCAATGATGGCAATTGTTTACTTATTGATGGCTTTAATTTACGTTTTTCCTGTATGGTATATGTTTCGTTTTTCAAAATTAGCAAAGCAAGCAATCTTAGACAAGAATACCCTCCTGATGCAGGAAGCATTGAAGAATTTTAAGATGCATTTTCAGTTTGTTGGTATTGTTACCATTTCTATACTTGTATTATATTTTGTAATAATTGTAGGATTTGTTTTAGGTAAAATATTTTTAGGATAAATTTTAAAATGAAAAAGAGTAGACAGATTTCCGTAATATTTTTTTGGGTTTCTTTTTTTAGTATAGTACCTTCGAATTTTGCTGATGCACAGATACAATCGGTAAGCATTATCGATAAAGCCATTGTAAAAAACACCGATCGATTTACATTATATGCACTGCCAAGGACAGTTCTCAAGATACGTTGCTATGTATCTCAAAAAATACAAATGGCGGGTCCTTACGCCCAGTATGCCCGCGAACTGATTGGTAAAGAAGCTATTGTTCGCGATGCAAGCTGGTGGGAAATTGATAGTATAGAAATTATTCCAACATTGATTATCGATCCCTCTCAGGTATACGTAGTAAAATATGGCAAAAAGATCGATTTATCGGCACTTGAAGACTTGTCCAGAATGGGTCTGATAGTTTTTCCACTCACTCAGTCGTACTCATCAATTTTGCCCGACTCGACTCATCTTTCGTCCACTGCAGTTAATGAGTGGCCTGTTCCATTTTTTCCTTTATCTTCTACATCCTCCGATACTACCTATCGTATTGTGGTCAAAGACTCGTTGGTAATAAGGCAGCCTGTAGTTAAAACTAAAAGTACATCCTTGAGTATGTACGATCGGGCTAAAGAAGTAGCCAAGCTCATACAGCAATTACATCAACGTCGACTTGATCTTGTATTATCCGAAGATGATCCTATTCCTACAAACGAGAAAGCGCTACAATGGATAGTAAATGAGCTGCAAAGAAAGGAAGAAGAATATCTTCAGCTATTTTTGGGACGAACGGTCTCGCAGTCGATGGTCTATACTTTCTATCATGTTCCCATGCCTAAAGATCAACAAACCGAAATTTTTCGATTTTCCCAACAGCGAGGGTTTTCAACAAAGTCGGATCAGTCGGCTGCACCTGTTTATTTCTCGATTGAATCGGACAATACACTGAATATTTTACGTGATTATCAGCCTTTATTTACAACTTTGACTTCAGCCTATATTTTTTATCGTGTTCCCGAAACGGCAAGTGTTGTTATTACGTGGAAGGGTAAAATAATTACCCGCGTAAGATTACCTTTACATCAGTTGGGAGCATTGGTTCCATGGTTGCCGGCTGAGAAATAAAGAATATTTTTCTTATAAAAATTTAAGGCACACTGGCATTGGAACGTTGAATTTATATGCTTTTTCGAGTAAGCCATCTTCTTGAACAGAAAAAACTACTATCTCATTACTGTCTTGGTGAGCAACGAGAACAAATTTGCCCGAGGGGTCGATTACAAAGTTACGGGGAGTTCGACCTCCCGAAGGAGTAAATCCTATGACTGAAAGTTTGCCTGTTTGGGAATCGATTTTAAAACAGGCAATATTGTTAATTTCACCCCTGTTTGTAGCATAAAGAAATTTTCCATCGGGGGTGATATGGATATCGGCCGAGCCAGGGTAACGACTTTCACCAGTATTTAAAGTCGAGATAGTTTGAAATTTTTCTAGCCGACCTGTTGTATTATCTATCTTTGCTGCTTCGATGGTTCCAGATAGTTCTGCTAAAATGTACATCCATTCTCCATTAGGGTGAATGGATATATGGCGAGGCCCTGCACCAGCTGAGGTTTTGTAAGGATTGTTGTGATTTATTAACTTCTTTTCGAGTGTATCGAGGGTAAATATATTTACTTGGTCGGTGCCTAAATCGGTGGCATAAATATAACCATTGTGTGCATTCTGAAATATCATATGTGCATGCGGTCCCTCCTGACGTGAGGGATTGGTACCCTTACCTTTATCTTGTATCACCGACAAGGATTTTGTGAGACTGCCGTCGGTATTGACTCCGAACAAAGCAAAAGAACCACTGCCATAATTAGCAACCATTACGTATTGTCCTGATTTATCGGTACTTATATAACAGGGATAGCTCCCTTGCGAGGGTACTGAGTTAATAAAGCTTAAGTTGTATGCAGTGTCGATTCCGAATGCACTAACCTGTCCCGGATTATTTTCATTCACACAATAAAGAAACTTTTTGTCGACCGAAAGACATAGATATGATGGATTACTCACTTTCAAAGAATGTATTTGCTTGAATTTCATAGAGTCGAGATTGGCTTCGTATACGTAAATTCCATCGGATTTACTATTGCCTGTCCCTGATGTATATGTTCCTATAAATAGGATGTAGCTGTGAGTTGGCAGGGTTAAGTTTTGATTTTGGTCTTTTTCGGTCGATTTACAGCTATTAATCAAACAAAAACTTAAAAAAACCAATGGAAGAGCAAAAGGGTTTGTTTTCATATTTGTAAGAGTTTAGGATTATTGTATTATTTGCAGTCGAGCAAATTTTAAAAGCAGCTTTTTTTCTCCACCACTGTCAAAATTTACAGTAGCCTTCTGATTAGGTTCGTTACCTTCAATTGCAATGATGGTACCTTCGCCAAATTGCTGGTGTACAACCCTCATTCCTGCCTTTAGGTTTCCTTGGTAACCTGTTTCAAAGTTTCCTGGATTTTCTGAAGCTCTTTTGCTGGCTGTATTCATATCTACCAACCGACGTTTTTGTAAAAGTATGGCATTACGAACCTGAGCCTGTACAACTGGGTCGGGGCGTTTTACCTCTTTGTCAAACTCATCCCAACTTATTGTGTTGTTTTTTGTCGGATTTAATATATCTGCTTTATAATCGACAAATTTAGGATCGATCTCAAAAATAAAACGGCTTGGTGAGCACTGAACAGGTTTTCCCCAACGGTAGCGATTTCTTGCATACGAAATCAAAACTCGCTTTTTTGCTCTTGTAATGGCCACATAAAACAATCTACGTTCTTCTTCAATCTCATCATCTCTACCAAGTAGCATATTGGAAGGAAAAAGGCCTTCTTCCATACCCGCAATGAAAACATAATCGTATTCCAGACCTTTAGCAGCATGTATAGTCATCAGGCTTACTTTGTCTTTATCTTCATCTTCATCGGTTTCTGTGTCGGTTAGTAATGAAACAGTACCGAGATATTCGGCTAAGGATATATTACCATTTTCCTGTTTATTCTGCTCGACAAAATCTTTTATACTATTGAGCAGTTCCTCAATGTTTTCGAGCCGACTAATATTTTCATAGCTGGTGTCCGATTTAAGATCATTGAGTATCCCACTTCTGTTAAGCACCTCCGATGCCACTTCGTATGCATCGTTTGTCGATGAAAAAGTTCTTAGCTCTTCAATAAGTTGGATAAAACCATTAATCTTTCCAATCGTATTCGTGTTTAATTGTAAGCCAAATTCCGATGGTTTTTGTATTACTTCCCACATGCTAACCTGATACTGGGATGCTGAAAGCTCTATTTTTTCAAGAGTAGTTTCTCCTATCCCCCTTGTTGGGTAGTTGATTATTCTTTTAAGTGCTTCATCATCTTTAACATTCTCAATCAGTCGTAAATACGACATTAGATCTTTTATTTCCTTTCGTTGGTAAAACGACATGGATCCGTATATGCGATATGGGATATTTCTTTTTCGAAGGGCTTCTTCAAAAATGCGGCTCTGAGAATTGGTACGATAAAGTACAGCAAATCGTTGATAAGGTATCTGGAAAGAGAGACTTATATTCATAATTTCGCCAGCAACAAAATGCCCTTCTTCGTGATCGGTGTTGAGTTCTACTATTTTTATCGGTTCGCCAGTCTCTTTATTTGAATAGACCTGTTTAGGTATCTGTCCCTTGTTTTTTGCTATTACACTGTTAGCTGCGTTAACAATCATCTGGGTCGAACGATAATTCTCTTCCAGTTTAAACAGGGCATGTTGAGGATAATCGTTTTTAAAATTCAATATATTTTCGATACGAGCGCCTCGAAAAGCATAAATACTTTGGGCGTCATCTCCAACTACGCAGATCTGCTGATGCTTTTGAGCAAGTTTCTTGACAATATAATATTGGGCAAAGTTGGTATCCTGATATTCGTCGACAAGGATATATTCGAAAAAGTGCTGATATTTTTCAAGGGTTTCGGGAAAGTCACGAAAAAGTACATTGGTATTAAGCAAAAGATCGTCGAAATCCATTGCATCGGCTTTCTTACAACGTAGGGTATATAATCGGTAAATTTCTGCCATCTGGGGCACGTTTTGAATACGATCGCGCTCAAGTATGGCAGCATTATGTTGATAATTACTCACTGTTATCAGATCGTTCTTTGCTCTTGAGATACGTGCTTGTACTTCGTTAGGCTTGTATTGGTCGGGGTTGAGGTTTAATTCTTTTATAACCGATTTTAACACGCTTCGAGAGTCCGTAGTGTCGTAAATCGAATAATTGGATGAATATCCAAGAAGTTGTGCCTCGGTTCTTAGTATTCGGGCAAAAATTGAATGAAAAGTTCCCATCCATAGATTTTTGGCGTATTCTTGCCCAACCAACTGGCCTATCCTTTCTTTCATCTCGTTGGCTGCTTTGTTTGTAAAGGTTAAGGCCAATATTTTTCGGGGGGATATACCTTTATGTATTAGATAGGCTATCTTGTATGTTAACACTCTTGTTTTGCCTGAACCAGCCCCAGCAATAACCATTTGTGGCCCTTTATCATACAACACCGCCTCTCGCTGAACCGGATTGAGCTGTTCTAATATCGATTCCATTATTTTCGAATTTCTTTCAAAAATACAACGAGCTTGCGAGTTATATGCAGATTTGATCCAAAAATTAATTAAGAGTTTTCAACAGTATTTATGTTTTGGTTATAAAATATTTTTTTTAATTGGCAGATAATACAATTGTTTTTTTGGTGTTTAATTATGTAGAAAATTTCATTTGTCATGATGGGTTTATCTCTATATTTGTCGGAAAATTATTGTACAATTGGATGAGATTAATTGTTGGGTTAATATTGACTCTTTTTGGTTTACAGTCGTACCTCGATAATTTGCATGCCCAGCTATATGCTCCTGCGGCCGATTATCAAAGCTGGATAAACTATACAGGTTCGTCACCGCTTAGGGCAAGGTTATTTGTTTTTAACCAAAATGAGAGTAACTGGGGTTTGAGAAAGGGATCATTAGAAGCCATATCGATCGATTCGACATCGGGATGGACTTTTCAATGGTCGGTGCTCGATCAAAATAATTATCAGTTTGTCGATACACTTACTTCTTTAAGCGATGTTCAGAAAGCTACACTCGAAAATCTAAACTTTGGATGCTACAAAATTCGCATGCAGAAGGGAGTGATTGATACATCTTTTATAGCTTGGGTGATAATAAATCCACTCCGTTTTCACTTAGTAAAAACGCCCGATGGTTTTGTTAAAGAATTTGAGTACACCTGCGATTTTCTCGATTTGAGGGCTATTCCTCGAAACGATACCAAATTCGACTCTAGTTTAAGATATGTTCATAACGACTATTTTATTTGTCCGCATCCCTATACTGGCGATCTCTATCGCTTATCCAATGAAATTAAGTGTAATTGGCAGGGTAATGACGGTTCATCGTATGTAACAAATAAACCCCAGGTTCGTATTTATCAACCTCCCGCTCGAGATACTCGCTACTCGGTTCAGGTAACCGATGTGTTTGGAAATTCGGCTAGCGATCAAATTGTTTATAAAACCATTAATACCAAAGCAGATTTTAAAATTTTTCTTGCAGAAGATACTATTACAGGGACATACAAAGGTAGGTATAAAGAAACATCAGAGGGGGAAGCACGCTTGTGGGCAAAGTTTGAAAATACTTCGAAAAATGGTGTCAAATTTACTTGGCGCTTGTCCGATCTGATGCTTAATGCATCCGATTCGGCATACTATTTACGTACTACCAACGATTCTACAGCTAAGATCGAAGATGTTCAATATTCTTTTCCCCGTACCTATAAAGTAACGCTTATTTCGGAAAGTCCCAGATTCTGTATCGATAGTGTTACTAAAGAAATTGTCATTAAACCATCTAAAATGGGCGATATGGGGAAAAATGCTTTTCCTAAGGTAATTACACCGAATCAAGATGGGATACACGATTACTTTTACCTTAAGGTCGACAACTCCGACACAATCCAGTCGGTCGAGTATTTGAGCCTTAGAATATACAATAGCAGGGGAAGTAAGGTGTATGAGTATGTTGGTAAAATGGCCGACGGCTGGAAAGGATGGGATGGTAAAACCTTATGGGGTTTAGATGCTCCTACCGGAATTTATTACTATTACTTCGAAGCAAAGGGATATGGCCCATTTTCCTCAACAAACGATAATAATACATCAACTTCCAATACAAATCAGGGTCCACGAAAAATCTCTGGTAAAGGATACGTATATCTATTGAGGTAATAGCTTATATTATTTTATTGTGTTTAATTTTTAATTTCTGACTAAATATCCTATTTGTTTAATTTTCTTTTTAACCATTTGTCTTTCCAGGGGGTCAACAATCGTATGCTACCAACAGCAATGAGTATTAGCCCAACGATAAATATTATTACAAAGGAACCAATATAATTTACATTACGAAGCTCTTCGTTTTCGCTAATTACTTTTAATGTTCCCTTGACCGAACCTATTATTACAAAAATTCCTACTAATAAAGCAAATGCAGCAACAATCTGATTTTGTCGGGTATCGGTTGCTTTAAAATACTCAGTTTTTTTGAACTGACTGTAGCGCATGCGGGCATGAGCTTTTGCTCTAGCACGTATACGTTCGCGTTCCGATTTGAGCCACTCGTCTATTATGGTTTGGGCCTCTTTGTTACTATCGTATGTCTGAGTAGCAGGTTCGGTGGAGCTTTTTTGTCCCATCCTTCGTAAAATAAACTCATAGGCTTCGGTGATTGCTATAAAATTTTCTTGTGCATCGGGGCTGGGGTTTACATCAGGATGATACTTCCTCGCAAGCTTCCGATACGAACGCTTTACTTCTTCTATTGTCGAGTTGGGAGTTACTCCCAATATAGCATAATAATCTATCAAGTTTTTTATGATAAATATAGACTATTTTAAATAAACTAACGATACAAATATTTTGTTGGTTGGTCGATTTCATATTTTCGACAATCGATTTGGATAAATGAATTATTTATTTAAGAATTTTCAACTCTTTGCATTAAGGTTTTTAAAAGCACTCAATCTTCAAATCACAGATCAATTCTCGGGGGGAACTTATCGAAAAAATGTATAAAATATTTTAAATCAATAAATTACTATATTAGTAGGAATTAAGCTATAAATATTGTAAAAATTTCATGCCGTTTTATTTATCAAACTATACCCTCTCTGATTCAAAATATATACATATGTGTAACATTATATTAATCAGATTTTTGAGCAGGGGTATATCTTTATGTTGCTAACCATAAAAAATCCAAAAACTATGAAAACAAAAAATTCAAGAACCAACATTGTATTGGTAAAACCTGCATGGGTAGCTTCTATGTTATTGATTTGTATAAGTATTTCATGTACAAAAGAAGTTTCATCACCCGAAAGCCGCGATACACACCTTAAAGCAACGTGGAGTTCGTGTGATCAATGGGCCACCTGGAGCAATGGTGGGTATACCATGTACAATAACATCTGGGGTAGTGGTGCAGGTGCTCAATGTATTTGGGCTAATTCCTATAGCAACTGGGGTGTATGGGCGAATCATCCCAATACGGGTGGAATAAAATCGTATCCCAATTGCGAAAAATTAGTTAATAAAAAGCTGAGTACAATAGGTACTTTAAGTAGCAGCTTTAATTGTACTGTGCCAGCAAGTGGGGCTTACAATACGGCTTACGATGTGTGGTCGGCCAATTATACTTACGAGATAATGATTTGGATGAATTGGCGCGGAGGAGTTAAGCCTATTTCGTCGCAGTGGGATGCTAGTGGAAATCCTGTTCCTACCTATCGGAATGTCTCGGTTGGAGGTCATACATGGAATGTATACCAGGGTTCGAATGGCAGTAATCAGGTTATTTCACTTTTACGTACCAGCAATACTTCTTCGGGTACGGTAGACATTAAGGCTATACTCAACTGGATAAAGAGTAAGGGAATTTTTGGCGATATCACTGTTTATAAGGTCCAGCTTGGATGGGAAATAACCTCTTCGTCAGGAGGACTTGATTTCCGCATGAATTCATATTCGGTTACTGTTCAGTAGTGTATGCTAGTTAGTTTGTAATAAAAAAAGCTGCCTTGGGGCAGCTTTTTTTGTACTAATAAGTATTATTTATTTTTTTGCACTAGCCGACGAATCTATCGAAAGAAGCTCTATTTCAAAGACTAATACTGAATTGGGTTTGATTTTCCCTCTAGGGTTGCCAGCAGCGCCGTATCCGAGTTCTGCAGGAATCCAAACACGATATTTCGAGCCTACAGTCATCAGTTGAAGAGCTTCAGTGAAACCTGGAATTACGCCACCAACGGCAAATGTTGCAGGTTGTCCGCGATCATAAGAGCTGTCGAACACTGTACCATCGATAAGCGAACCCTTGTAGTGAATGCTAACCATATCGTCTTTGGTCGGATGAGGTCCTGTTCCTTCTTTAAGAACTTCGTATTGTAAACCGCTGGCGGTGGTTACTACTCCCTTCTTTTCCTTGTTCTTCTTCAGAAACTCTTGACCTTCTTTCAGGTTCTTCATACCCTGTTCCATTTGGAGCTTGGTAAAATATTCCTGAATGTACATGCCTGCATTTTCGGGTTTAATCTTAGTTTCGCGTTTTGCTAGCACATCTTCTACAGCTTTACGAAAAACTTCTACATTGAATGAGGGTAAATCGGCTTCCTTAAGGTTTTCGCCTATTGATACCCCAATACAATAGCTCAAGCTGTCGATGTCGTTTTTAAGCTTTACTGAGCTCGATTTCTGGTTGCACGATGATAGTGCTAAAGTAATAGTTAATGCTACGAATGATAATTTTTTAATGTTCATTGTCTTAAGTTTTAGAATAATGAGGACATTGGATTTAAGTCCTGCAATGGTTAAACACTTTGATATTAATTTGAAGTTGGATCACTGTTTGAAGAGTCGGGTTTTTCGACCGAAAGAAGTTCGACCTCGAAAATAAGCACGCTATTGGGTTCAATCCCAGGTATATTTTGATCACCGTAACCCAGGTCGGCAGGTATATATAGCATCCATTTGCTGCCAGGTTTCATCAGTTGAAGAGCTTCTGTCCATCCCTTTATTACGCCATTCACAGCAAAGCGTGCAGGTTCCCCCCGATCGTATGAGCTGTCAAATACTTTGCCATCTATAAATGTTCCACGATAATGGCATGTAACTTCGTCGTTTATACTTGGAGACTGTCCTACACCTTCTTTAAGAACTTTATACTGCAATCCACTAGGCAATGTGACGACTCCTTCTTTTTTGGCATTCTCCGACAGAAATTTTTTTCCTTCTTCCAAGTTTTTTTGAGCTTTTGCCTGATGTACTTTCATCATGTAATTTTGCATGATGGTATTAACCTGTTGCTGATTAAACAAGGGCTCTTTGTTAGCCAACGCGTCTTTAACTGCCTGTATAAAGAGAGCTTCATTCAATTGCGAAATACCGGCTGATCGCATCGATTGTCCAATAACACTTCCCAGGCTATATGATACAGAATCAATTTCGTTCTTGAGTTGGATAGGTTTGTTTTTTTGGGCAAAAATACCTCCGGTAAAGCATGCGAGGAACAAAAGCAATAATTTTGATTTTAACATACGACAATTGTATTAAATGGTTAATAAGATTACAAAGGTAGTCATTTTAGATTATAAAGTCAGAAAAGTATTAAAATATTTGGCGCTACCATCCTGGTAAAATATTAAGGTTGATTCCGGCATATTTCCGCCCATCTTTCAAATAGGGAATTGCATAGTAGGGTTCGAGTATCATGTATCCAAAAAGATTTATTCGAAGGGAGATCCCATAAGTAATCAGAGGGTAGCGGTAGTAAGCATAATCTATGTTATAGATCGATTTTGGAGTCGAAGTAGGTAGATTATTGTAATTTAAAGGCAAACTTTCGTTTGCTCGCATATTAAGCGTTAGCTTATTTTCAGGGTTCCAGGCTATTCCTGCATCGGTAAAAAAAGATAATTCCGATACAAAGTACTTAAATGGGATTAGACAAAGACGTTCGGGTCCAGTGAAAGGTATGCGCAGCTCGAGATTGGCTACACCAATTCGACTTCCAAAAAGCATCGACTGTTCGGCTAACGAGCTGCTTAAGCCAACAAAGTTGTAAAAACCTCTTACCAGCCATGGCCAGCCAATGTATAGCGAACGAACGATATAGTCGTTGCTGTTTTGGCCAAAACGTCCCTGAAAGTATAACCTTAAGGCTATGGCCATGGGGTTGATAAAGAAATACTTACGATAATCGGCTATTATGCTGGTAAAATTGTATCGCCCCATATATTGATCGACTCCCAAATGAAAGCGCTGCCCACGCAATGGAGATGCAATACCATAGTATGCGTTATCGAGGGTATAGGCTATTCCTATTGTTGATACATAAAAACCATCGGGCTTGGGTAAATTTTTTATTCGTCCCAGGTAAGATGTATATCCCAAATTATTTATGAGGTATTTCTCGCGCTGAATGTAATAGCTGTAATAGGCCAGTGAGGTGGATGCTTCGATACGTTGGGTCTGACTTATTGGTTTAACTGCAAAAAGGGTCATTGCATCTTCAAATATCCATTGAATATCTACATTCAGAACATCGTATGCAATACCTTTAATTGTATCAATAGTATATCCGTAACTTCCATATTTGTATGGAATATGCGACAAAGCTATGCCCCAGTCGATTTTATTTTTGTTATTTATAAATGCAACTGCACCACCAAAATCTTGCACTTGACCGTTTATAGAAAGGCTCGAGTACAACTGATAATTGCCAACAATATCGCTAAAAAGCATATCGACACTACCAGCCATTCCTGTACCATAATATGAGCTCACTGCAACCCCCATATTGGAACCTCCAATATAATCGAGCTGGAATTTCGAACGGTATGGAATTGGTTTAAGCGAGTCTTCTGGTACGTTGGGCTTAGGTGCATCGGCTAAGATATTTGTATTAACTATGTCCTGCTTCTGACGTGGATATGGGGGTAACATGGCCAAATCGAAATTTACATCCTGTGCACCTATTTCTTCCTTTTTAAAATCATTCTTTTCAGCAAAATATATATTATAATCACCCTTGAAATAATGAGTATACAGTATTCGTCCACTATTTCGTGCGACGGTTATAGCGGGAGTGAATTGAGTAACCCCCGAAAGACCGGTGATCAAATTAGTTAATCGATAAACTTTACCTGAGTCGAGTCGATATTCGTAAAGATTTCTGATACCATTAGCATCGGATATAAAATAAATGCTTTGGCCATCAGGGCTAAACTGGGGGTTTAAATTGTTGCAATTGGGGAAAATAGGAATAGTTTGTTTTTCCCCTGTCGTAATGTCCAAAATACCTAAATAATATCCTTTTTTCGAAATTGTTAAAGCCGAGTCAAAAGGATCTCTGTCGGTCGAATAAACTACTTTTCTTCCATCGGGGCTCCACGATGGCATTAAGTTACAAAAGATATCGCTGGTGAGATTTGTTACACTTTTTGTTTCTAAATTAAAAGCGTAAAGATCGGTCACGCCTTCTTTAAGTCCTGTCACTACAATAGTTTTTCCATCGGGACTCCATGATGGATTACTAAAAGCTTCAACACCAGGAATATCTATTTCTTTCGACTTACGAGGGTGTTTGACATCGATGATGAGTAATCGATTACGTCCTTTACTAAAAGTTACAAAAACGAAGTATTTTCCATCGGGGCTCCATGCTCCTCCCGACTCCAGATAATTGAAATCGTCGATCTGGTTATTCCTTATGGTGCTCGAAAGTTTTTTAACAATCTTCCCTTTTTCTACATCGGCCATGTATAGGTCGAACGTAAAGAGATCTTTTTCGGAGAGGAAGATGACATATTTACCGTCGGGGCTAATAGAAGGTGCAATATTCATTGCACCAGCGTTTTTTCGGAAAAGTATTTTATTGCCTGTTGGGCGTTCGATGGTATCGGGTAGAAGTTTAAAATAGTATTCTTTCAATCGCATTTTCCATGCGTTAGAAAATGCTTTTTCGTTAAGGCGTGTAAGGCTATCGATAGCTCGTGCATAACCTATTTTGGTGGTCAGATCGAAAAGCGGTAAGATGATAGAATCGCCGTATATGCCGGTTACAAAAGCCCAAAATGCCTGCCCATAGCGATAGGGGAAGTATTTGTACGAACGGGTCATGTCCTCGAGGGTGGGAAAGTCGTTGTTTAGTAAAGCGTCGCGCATCCACATAGCAGTATGCGGATCAATACTTCCGATAGAGAGATACTCCGACATACCTTCGACCATCCATAGGGGAATGTTACGGATGCTGCGTAGCTGGGTAGAATCCTCGCTCAGTAATAGATGATACTGAAAAGCATGTACTAATTCGTGACCCAAAACATGATCGGTCTGAGCTGCCGATTCCATCACTGGCATTACCACACGGTTTTTTAGCGATTCGGTAACCCCTCCAGTACCAACCCCTATAACACCAGAAATAGCGTTGGTCTGCTGGAAATCGGCATGATTGGCATAAATGATGACAGGATTTTTTTCTTTAAAAGTGTCTTTAAATATCATTAAATGACGTTCGTACCATTTTTCGGCTGCAAGGGCTATCGATTTTACTACAGAATCATTATTAAAATAATGGTATATCTCGAAATGAGGAGTTGAATATACTTTATATTCAAAAATTTTATAATCGGGCTTGTTGGGCCCGTTAAAATATTGACCCTTAATTGGTGGCCCAGTAAGTACTGCCACTAAGCTTAAAATAAAACAGAGTTTTTTTTTACAATACATGATTATATTTACAATCTTCCCCTCTTTATTTTAGCACATAAAAGTATGCCAAACGTTGAATATGTTGTGCAAAAAAAAGTTAAACAAATTTTAACCTATTTCACTTAGCCTAAGCATTAGTTCCATATTGTTAATAACAATTTCTTTACCATTAATTCTAATTAGGCCATCATTTTTAAATTCAGTTAGTAGCCTTATAGAACCTTCGACTGACATACCAGCAATCTCGGCAATGTCTTTTCGTGATAGGTGTTCGAAAATATTAGTATTTTCAAAATCCTTACCGCATAAGTAAAGGATAACGTCTGCAAGCCTTCCGTGCATTTGCTTTGTTCCTAACGAAACCATTCGTTGAATAATAAAACTTCCAATACGTGAACATTCTCGAAGAAGTTCCTCACTAAATTCTGTTTTTTTGCTCATAAATTGTTGAACATCACTAAGCGGTATAATGCAAACTTCGCAATTTGTCATAGCTATGGCAGAATATTCGTACGTAGGCTGTAGAAATGATGTAAGATTAATCAATTCGTTGCTTGATGCAATTTTAATAATGATGTTTTTTTCGTTGCGCCTTTCGACAAAAATTTTTACCAGTCCCGATTTAAGAATGAATAAGCTTGTTTGAAAACTACCCTGCTTAAAAAGCATTTCTTTCTTTCGGTAATGAACCTGAGTAGCTCTTCCTAATAAAATTTTTCTGTCGCTCTCGGTTAAAACCCTTGATAGAATACAGTTGTTACTGCATCCTTGACAAACATCGTCGAGAGGTGTAACCATATTTTAAACTTTTTACTAAGATAATATTTTTAATGGGAAATTTTGCATTTATGCCGCATTTTAGGATAATAAGCAAATATGTAAGCAAAAATCTGAAATTTTATGCTCCTTTAGCTGATTTTTTACACGTTATTAAATGAAATATTTCATTGCTAATCCAAATGTAATAAAGCATATTTTTGGTAAAGATTTTGTTGTATTGTTATTAGTATTTCGTCGACAGGGTTTATTAAGCAGATCCCCATTGAATATGATTGTTTAAAACATGGAAGTGTTGGGATAAAAAATTTTATTTATTTTTATAAAAAAAATGCCATATGGGAATCAATATCCCTGTTTTTTTTTCACGATTTATAGAAGAACTCACATTTCCTGCTTTTTTGGTAAACGAGAGTGGTAAAATCATTTTGCAAAATAAACTTGCCGAACAATATATATCAGCTCATCAAGCAGATTATTTTTTAGACATTCAAACATTTAACCCTGTCTTTCTTGATAAGGTTCGAATCGATGGAAGCGATTCGATAAATACATTGAAGATTATCTGTTTGAGCGAAGAAAATGAGAGCTATTTTTTTGTTCACGATTCAGGTACTTACGAAAAAAACGAACAAGTTCTTGATAGTAATACTATCTTAACCTTTTTAGGCGATATCTCTCACGAGCTTCGAACGCCGTTGAATGGTATAGTTGGCTTTGCTGAGATTATCCTGAAGAAAAAAATGCCAGTCGAA
>JAOAFU010000207.1 GCA_026416115.1 Bacteroidales bacterium
TGCTATGCAAACGAGTATTGATCATATTCTTCGTAAGTATCAGCACGACAGCACCCGCTTAATGGACATCCTGCTTGAAGTGCAAGATGAGTTGGGTTATATACCTGAAACTCTAATTCCTCGAATAGCCGAAACAATCAATATAAGCGATGCAGATGTTGAGCAAACTGTATCATTCTACCATTTTTTTAGTACAAAACCCACAGGTAAATACCGGATTTATCTAAACAACAGTGTTGTAGCCTACATGATGGGTCGAAATGAGGTTGCAACTGCTTTTGAAGAGGCTCTGGGGATAAAATTTGGTCAGGTAACCCCCGATGGTAAAGTAGGCTTATTTGAGACTTCATGCATTGGGATGAATGATCAGGAACCTGCGGCTATTATTAATAACTATATTTTCCCATGCTTAACCCCTTTCAGGGTAAAAGAGATTGTCAGAGATATCAAAGAAGATAAACCAGTTGAAGAGATGATAAGCTACCAGTATGGAGAGGGCCAAAATGCCTCTGAGCTGGTACGATCGATGGTAAGTAATAACATCCGAAAGGTTGGCCCCATCCTCGATCCAAAATATAAGGTAGGAGAAGCTTTGAAAAAGGTTGTTCAGATGACACCAGAAGAAGTGATTGAAGAAATTAAAAAGTCGAATATTAGGGGAAGGGGTGGCGCTGGTTTTCCAACAGGACTTAAATGGGAATTTTGCCGAAAAGCAAAAGGTGATAAAAAATATATTTTCTGTAATGCCGATGAAGGGGAACCAGGAACTTTTAAAGATAGAGTTATCTTGACAGAACTTCCCCGATTATTGCTCGAAGGTATGATTATAGCCGGCTATGCTGTTGGGGCAACCGAAGGCATTTTATATGTAAGATATGAATATAGGTACTTGAAAAACTATCTTGAGGATATCCTTGAAAATGCTCGTAAAAAAAACTATTTGGGAAAATCGATATTGGGAAAAGAAGGCTTCGATTTCGATATACGCATTCAGTTTGGTGCAGGAGCTTACGTATGTGGCGAAGAATCGGCATTGATCGAGTCAGCCGAAGGAAAAAGAGGCGAACCTCGTGATCGTCCCCCTTTCCCGGTTGAACAGGGTTATCTGGGAATGCCCACTGTAGTGAACAATGTAGAGACTTTCTGCTCTGTAGTTAAAATAATGCTTCATGGAGGCGAATGGTACAAATCATTTGGTACTCAACAATCGACCGGTACTAAATTATTAAGTATTTCGGGCGATTGCCGTTATCCGGGGGTATACGAAGTTGAGTGGGGATTTTCGGTCAACGATATTCTCGATATGGTGGGTGCTGCTAAAACTCAGGTGCAGGCAGTTCAGGTTGGAGGACCATCAGGCTCGCTCATTGGACCCGACGAATTTGGTCGGATATTAGGTTACGAAGACCTATCAACAGGAGGTTCGCTAATTATCTTCGGACATCATCGCGATCTTATTCGTGATGTTGTGCTCAATTTCACAAACTTTTTTATCGAAGAATCGTGTGGCAGTTGTTCAACTTGTCGAATAGTTCCAGTATTATTACGCCAAAAGATCGAAAAAATACTCGATGCAAGAGGGGTAAATAAGGATTTGGACGACATGTTAAGTTGGGCACAATTACTTAAAGCAAGCCGCTGTGGTCTTGGACAAACTGCTGCCAACCCAATAGTTACTAGTATCAAAAACTTTCGTTCACTTTACGAAAAAATGCTTCAGAAGAACAAAGATTATGACGCAGGTTTCGATTTGCAAAAAGCTATTAAAGCTGGAGCCGAAGCAACAGGTCGTTTACCCGTAGTTTAACCATTAAATGGATGTAAAATGGCTGAAGTAGTTCGTTTCTTCATCGATGGAAAAGAGTGTATGGCCAAGAATGGTGATTATTTGCTTCAAGCTGCAAAAGAAAATGGCATTTACATACCCACCCTTTGTCATTACGATGGTTTAAAACCAAAAGGTAGTTGCAGAGTCTGCACTTGCAAGGTTAATGGACGACTGATGACCGCATGTACTACTCCTATTGCCGAAGGTATGATGATCGAAAGCAATACGCTCGAAATTGAAGAAATGCGTAAGTCAATTATAGAATTATTTTTTGTAGATGGCAATCATTTTTGTCCGACCTGCGAAAAAAGTGGTTATTGCGAATTGCAGGCACTTGCATACCGCTATCGAATTACTGCCCCTCGATATCCATTTCTTTTTCCACTTAAAAGAGTGGTAGCTGATTATGCCAAAATTATTATCGATCATAATCGATGTGTTTTGTGTAAAAGATGTGTTCGAGCTATTAAAGATGAAATGGGTAAAAGTTTTTTTGCTTACCGTCGAAGAGGACAAAATATTGAGGTTATACTTGATAAACGAATGAGCGATCGGATGAGCTTTGAAATTGCCTTGGAGGCAGAGAATATATGCCCTGTGGGGGCTATTATGGCCAAACGAACGGCCTTTACAACACCCATTGGATATCGAAAATTCGATAAAATAACAATTGGTAGTGATATTGAAAAAATTAAAACTAAATAGCACACTATGGCCGAAAAAAAAATAATTGCAACCACTTCACTCGCCGGGTGCTTTGGATGCCATATGTCGATACTTGATATCGATGAGCGTTTGCTTGATCTGATAGAGATTGTTGAGTTTAACAAATCGCCCATCAACGATATAAAAAAGTTTACTCGAAAATGCGATATAGGTTTAATTGAAGGAGGATGTTGCAATAGTGAGAATGTACATGTTCTTAAGCTCTTTAGAGAGAACTGCCGTATACTTGTTGCTTTAGGAGAATGCGCTATTATGGGTGGTCTACCTGCTATGCGCAATGGCATACCCCTTAAAGAGTGTATTGAAGAGGCTTATTTGAATGGCATAACAGTTCATTCCAATACGCAAAAAATTGTACCCAACGATCCAGAATTACCCATATTGCTCGATAGGGTTTATCCGTGTAGCGATATTGTAAAAATTGATTACAGTATTCCAGGTTGTCCTCCTCATGCCGACTTAATTTGGGCTACTCTTTATTCGTTGATAACTGGTAAAGAATCGGATATCCCTTATGAAGTATTCAAATACGATTAAACTTACTAAGATATGGGACAGAAGATTACTATAGATCCGGTTACCCGTGTAGAAGGACATGGAAAAGTAACTCTTTATGTAAACAACGACGGCAGTATTGAACAAGCAAGGTTTCATATTGTTGAGTTTAGAGGTTTTGAGCGCTTTGTCCAAGGTCGTCCTTATTGGGAAATGCCTGTGCTGGTTCAACGTCTGTGTGGTATCTGTCCTGTTAGTCATCATCTTGCAGCTGCTAAGGCAATTGATGTGATTGTTGGAGCCGGAATGGGGGATGAACTACCTCCAACTGCTGAGAAAATGCGCAGATTAATGCATTATGGACAGATATTTCAATCTCATGCTTTGCACTTCTTTTTCTTAGCATCTCCCGATTTATTGTTTGGAATTGATGCAGAACCAGCGAAAAGAAACGTTTTATTTCTTGCTCAGGAAAACCGCGATTTGGCTCATAGGGCTATACTTATGCGAAAATTTGGTCAAGAAATAATATTGGCAACAGCTGGCAAAAAAATTCATGGGACAGGAGCTATTCCTGGTGGGATCAATAAACATCTTTCGCTCGAGGAAAAGGATAAGTTTTTAAAAGGCGAATTTCCGCTCAACATCGATACCATGATCCAATGGTCGCTCGAGACTCTCGACTTTTTTCACCATTACGAAGAACAACATAAAGATTTTATTCAATCATTTGTCAGTTTTCCTTCCAACTATCTCAGCCTTATCCGAAGCGATGGCGCCTTGGATTTATATCATGGAGTGCTCCGTGCTGTTGATCCCAATGGTAACAAAATTTTGCCCGATGTTGATTACCACGAATACTACAAGTACATTGAGGAAGAGGTCCGCAGTTGGAGTTATATGAAATTTCCCTACATAAAAACATTGGGTCAGGAATTGGGCTGGTATACTGTTGGTCCATTAGCTCGTATGAATACGGCCGATTTCATTGATACTCCACTTGCTCAAAAGGAATTCGAATTATTTCGTGCTGTGCATAAAGGTAAACCCTGTCATCATGTGATGCATACCCATTGGGCCCGACTTATCGAAATACTTCATGCTGCCGAGAAAATTAAGGTTTTACTCGAAGATCCAGACATTTTAGCCGGCGAACTCTTTCGACAAGGAAATAAGCAATTTGAGGGTATTGGTTTGATAGAGGCGCCGCGAGGCACTTTATTTCATCATTATAAAATTAATGAGAACGATCAGATAATTCAGGCAAACTTGATAGTATCGACTACTAACAATAACCAGGCTATGAATAATGCAGTACTTCAGGTAGCTCAACGAACTTTCAAGGGTCAAAAAAAAGTTACCGAAAGCATGACCAATGCTATTGAGGTAGCCATTCGGGCGTACGATCCCTGCCTTAGTTGCGCTACTCATGCTCTTGGCCAAATGCCGCTCGTTATAGAAATTGTAAACACATGACATCATCGCCTTATACGCCTGTAATTGTATACGGCATTGGAAATCCCGATCGTTCAGATGATGGAATAGGAAAATATTGTATTGATTCCATTTTAGCGAAAAAAGAAACCTCGCAAATGTTGTCTCATGTACATGGAAAGGCTATTTTTCACCTTACTATCGACGAACTCGAGTTTGCTTCAAAGTTTTCCGATATCGTGTTAATCGATGCAAGTATTGATAATAGGATAAAAAATTTTTCATATTCTCAAATAAAACCTGATGTTAAGCAGCAATTTACGACACATTTGCTTACACCCGAAGAATTTTTATCGAGTATTATTCAGCTTTTCGACTCTCATCCAACCATTCATTTGATAAGCATTAGGGGATATCAATGGCAAATTAGTAATAAACTTAGCCCACTGGCTAAAGTAAATGCCAATAAAGCACTCGATTTTTTTTATTCAAAATTCCAAGCTTTAGAATGCGGGGGTATTTGATGTGTTATAACTCCAAAATTTGCTAATATTTTTTTATGTAATACAATTACTTTATATAATAAATTGATTTACTGAAAGATAGGTAATTTTATGCCCAAATGATAGTATAAAAACCATGTGAACGTATTGAGTAAATTAAATTCAGCATATTTTTCCCCCACAATAGGCAAATTCATACCCCTTTATAGGGTAGTTTTAAAAGGATTTTTTCATAAAATTGCTGATTCAAAGTTTTTTTCTGCATTAGAAATAATTTACGTGTCCATGAGGTTTAATGTTTTTTCAAAATTATGCTTGCTTCAAATATTATCTTTTTACCATACCTGCATGGGTAATGAAATAGCATCTGTTGATAAATATAAATTCCGGCATCTTACGGTAGTTAACGGTCTTTCTTCAAAATGGGTAAAATGCATATATCGCGATAGGGCTGGATACCTGTGGATCGGGACAGCAGATGGACTTAACAGATATGATGGAATCAATATTAGGGTATACAAATTTTCACTTCAAGATACCAATAGCATAAATCACAATTTTGTTACATCCATTTACGAGGATAGATCAGGCGTTCTTTGGGTTGGCACTCAGGTAGGATTAAATAAGTACGACAGAAGACGCGACTGTTTTCAGCGAATAAAGCCTATAAATAACTACATCAGTTGTTTTTACGAGCTACCGGGAGGAACAATGTATATTGGTTCGCCTGGAGGTTTATATGTGATGAGCAAATGCAGAAATTATATCAAGCAAGTGAATAATAATACTGGTATTGAATCGATTGTTAGAACTGGAACAAACCATATTTGGATAGGTGCTCGCGAAGGATTATTTATATTGACTGATACCATTACTTATGAATTCAAGAAACTAAAACTCTCAAATTTCGAAACAAGAATTCGTTGTTTGTTTGTTGACCATAATAAGCAACTCTGGATTGGAACCGAAAGTAGTGGACTTTTTGTAATATCAAACCCTGAAGAGGTTAATCAGAATTTTAAGGTGAAACATTTTGTCAATTACCGTTCAAAAGTACAGGGCATCTCAAATGGAACAATTTATTCGATTATTCAGGATGCTGAAAAAAATGTATGGATAGGGATTGAAAATGGAGGTGTCAATATAGTTTACGAAAATCATGTACTATCAGATAATCCAAAATTTGTTCGGTTGTTAAATAATCCATTCGACAATCAAACTATAGGAAACAATTCGGTACATGCTTTATTTTGCGATAATCAGAAAACAGTTTGGGTGGGTACATATGGTAACGGTATTAGCTATACCAATGCTTTGCTTTTTAAATTTAAGCATTATCGTCAGATACCTTATGCAAAAATTACGCTCAACAATAATTTTGTTAATGCAATTTTTGATGAGCGAGATTACACATATGTAGGTACAGAAGGAGGTCTAAATGTTTTCGATAAACGCGCGAAAAAAGCTATTTATTATACTTCTATCCCCGAAGATAAAAAAACTATAAGCTCAAATGTAGTTTGGTCGATTTATCGTGACAGCAAACATAATCTCTGGATAGGAACATGGAATGGGGGATTAAATCTTTTTAATGAGAGCAACAAAACCTTTGAGAGAATTAAATTTTTTCCTACCGACTCAATTGGCACAGCAGGAAATAGCGTAACCCGTATTATTGAATCTAATGACGGTAAGTTGTGGATAGCAACTATGGGGAGAGGGTTATTCTGTTATGATTATAAATCAAAAAAGTTTACTCACTATCGTTTTTTAATCGATCAGAATAGTTTGTCGTGCAATTGGATTTTTGACCTTGCTGAGGATAAACATGGTCGTATATGGATAGCTTCTACTGAGGCTGTTGATGTTTTTGATCGACGAAATAATCGATTTCACAAATATACTTACCAACCTGACAATCCGCGGAGTATTAGTTACAATGGAGCTCTCGTATTGTTTAGAGATAGCAGGGATAATATGTGGATAGGCACAAGCAACGGTTTAAATGTTTACGATGAAGCTTCTAATGGTTTCATTTGGTATTCTGAAAAAGATGGTCTCGCTAACAGCTGCATTAAATCAATTTGCGAAGATAATAAAGGGAATATCTGGGTAAGTACCAATCGCGGTATATCCAAATTTGTTTCGGGTGTTAAACTTTCGGAAAAACCTACTTTTATTAATTACAATGTTAGCGATGGGTTACAGGAAAACGAGTTTAACGCACGGGCTGTATTTAAAAATGAACAGGGTTATCTTTTTTTTGGCGGTCCAAATGGTTATAATTTTTTTCACCCCGATAGCTTACCAGAGAATCAATTCATTCCTCCTGTTGTCTTTACCGATTTCTTTGTATACAACACTCTTGTACGTCCTGGCGATGAAACGGGTATTATGCAAGATAATATTAACTATGTAAAAGAAATTAAGCTAAAAAAACGGTTTGCTGTTTTTACTGTGGGGTTTGCAGCTTTAAATCTTATTGCTCCTGAGAAAAATCAATACGCCTATTTTCTCGAAGGTATAGATAAATCGTGGAATTTTACTGCTAATAATCATTATGCAAGTTATACTTACTTGCCACCTGGCAGGTATAAGCTTCATGTTAAAGCAGCAAATAATGATGGAAGATGGAATGAGAAAGCTAACACATTAAATATTGTGGTCTTACCTGCCTGGTACGAGTCGACCATTGCTAAGATCATATACTTGATGCTATTTCTTTTAGCGCTATATGTTTTCAGAAAATACACTCTTATTTCTGTTCACCTTAAAAACAAATTGTGGCTAGAACATAAAGAGAAACAAAAATTAGAAGAGTTAGGCGAGTTGAAACTTCAATTTTTTACCAACATTTCGCACGAACTTCGCACTCCTTTAACCCTTATTCTTAACCCCTTAAAAAGGATGATTGATTCGGAAAATTGCGATGATACCCTTCGCATTGTATATCGTAATGCTTTTAGACTTAAAACATTGGTCGATCAAATTCTCGATTTCAGTAAGTTGGAAAAAGAGATGATGAAACTTCAACTTACCGAAAAAAATGTAGTCGAATTGGTATTAGGTACTATAAAAAATTTTGCCGAATTAGCCCAGCATAAAGCCGTTAGGCTCACTTTTAATTCCAATGTTGCAGCATGTGTATGTAAAATTGACGAAGATAAACTAGATAAAGTTATGACTAATCTTATTTCTAATTCAATCAAAAATACACCCTCAGGAGGTAAGGTAACAGTTGATATGCATTATTCCAACAATTTAATAACATGGGTGGTTTCCGATACTGGGACAGGTATTGCTCCTGATGAGATTAAACATATTTTTGAACGTTTCTTTACTTCACTAAATACAAGTATTTCAAAACCAGGTACAGGGATAGGTTTAAATTTATCTCATAAGCTAATTGAGTTGATGGGTGGAAGAATTGACGTAGAAAGTATTAAAGGAAAAGGAACACAATTTAGCATATATCTTCCAGTTATGGATGTTGTCTATGTGGATCCATCACCTTTCTTCGAACAAATCGCGATCAAAACAAAAACACAAACCAAAAATATTGGATCCTATAAACACCAGACCGAAAGAAAAAAGATAATGATAGTTGATGACGATGATGAAATGGGATATTACCTGTCTTCTATATTATCGGCACAATACGAACCTCATTTTGTCAACAGTTCAATCAAAGCTTTGGAGATAATTGGTAATTTCTTACCCGACTTAATAATAAGCGACGTGATGATGAATGAATTGGATGGATTTGAATTTTGTGCTAAAATTAAAAGTGATATTCGTTTTAGCCATATTCCAGTGATTCTTCTTACGGCTAAAAGTACTGTTCCAGATAAAATTCAAGGTTACGAAACAGGAGCCGATGAATACATAACTAAACCTTTTGATGATAGTTTATTACTAGCACGAATAGATAATCTTTTAACAAAAAAAGAAAACATTCGTCGCCAACTATTGATGGAGAATGGCGAGTTGGCTCATCCTTCTGGAATTCATTCTCTCGATTATGCTTTTATGGAAAAAGTAATGCAACTAATTCAGCAAAACTATGCAGATCCTAACTTTAATGTCAATAATATTATTGAGAAAATGGGAATTAGCAGAAGTGTTTTTTATGCCAAATTAAAATCACTATCCAATCAATCGGTTAATGACATCATTACAAATTATAGAATTAAAAAATCGATCGAACTGCTTAAAAAAAATCATTTAAGTATAAGTGAGGTGGCAATGGATTGTGGTTTTAACGACCCTGCCTACTTCAGTAGAGTGTTTAAACAAATTTACGGTATTTCACCAAAAGATTTTCGCAATCAACTATTTTCTAACAATAACAATAATTTAGAAGACTCGCATTTATCGTATTAATTGTTATTTGTAAATCAAGATTATCTTTATAAAGATTACATGTTGCATTATTTAATTAAAATAGGATGCTATTAAAAACAGATATCTAAATTAATACAGCAAATTATATTGTAAATTCATTAATCATAGAATAGTGAATTTTCCATTCATTTATAGATAGGTATATGTAAAGTGCATTATCGTGAATAAAGAAAAAACATGTACTTTTGCTTTCAATCCATTGTATTTAAACATGAATTTTTTTTATTCAGACGATATCAATCCACCGATTATTATTCTTCCTCCCGACGAGGCACACCACTGCCTTCATGTTTTACGTATTCGAACTGGTGATGAGGTAATGGTGGTAGATGGTCGAGGCAATATTTATAAATGTGTGTATATCCATACGAAAGGGAAAACTTGCTATCTCGAGATTCTGGAATCAACATTTTCTGCACCACGTCCATACTATCTACATCTTGCGATTGCGAGTTTAAAAAATCACGATCGTATGGAGTGGTTAGTTGAGAAAGCTACAGAGGTGGGTGTCGACGAAATAACCTTTCTCAATACTCGTTATACTGAACGAAAACTAGTGAACTTCGACAGGTTAAAAAAAATTGCCATATCGGCAATGAAACAATCTCAAAAAGCCTATTTGCCTTTAATTCATCAACAGGTAGTTGCATTTGATAAATTTGTAGAAAGTTGCAATACACTATCCCAAAAATTTATAGCCCATTGCTATTCTAATCTAACTGAAAGGAAGATTCTAGGAAAAATTTACACACCACAACAACCAGCACTATGTCTTATAGGTCCCGAAGGAGATTTTTCGGAGGAAGAAGTTAAAAAAGCTATTGAGATGGGGTTTGAGTCTGTAACATTGGGTAATAGTAGACTTAGAGCCGAAACAGCAGCTCTTTCTGTGTGCTTTTTGTTGGCCTTTATAAACGAAATTCATACATAACAAACAATCTTTTAAAACTAAATTAAAGTTTTGAACTATCCGTTGTTAATTTATATCCGACATGAGGTCTAAACCATTTCTAAAGCTGGTTGCAACAAACATTTTGGAAAATTTTTCCAATGAGCTGGAAAACATTTGTCTTATTTTTCCTAGTAGACGAGCCATTACATTTTTCTACAAATATCTTTCCGAATTAGTTGACAAACCTGTCTGGTCTCCAACATGTTACACAATTACCGAATTTTATCAAAAATATTCCTCTTTACATATTGCAAATAATTTGTTATTAAACGCAATATTGTACGATGTTTTTCAGAGAGTACACTCTACAAATGAAGATTTCGATCATTTTTTTCCATGGGGTAATGTGCTGTTGTCCGATTTCGATGATATCGATAAATATCGTATTGATACTAAAATTCTTTTTTCGCAAGTGATTGCAGCAAAGAAAATTGATGAACTTTTTCCTTTTTTTACGGCCGAGCAAATTGAACTAATCGAGCGCTTCTGGCACCACATTCATCTATCAAAAGATAGCAGAGAAAAAAATCAATTTATAACTATTTGGGAGCGACTACCTACTGTATATGAGCAATTTAAGAACCAATTACGGGCACAAGAAATAGCATACGAAGGTATGCTTTTTCGCGATGTGGCAGATCTATTCGATAGTAATTCTATTGCTGTCCCTTTCTCACATGTTGGTTTTGTTGGGCTGCATGCTCTTTCGAACTGCGATAGAGTGATTCTTAATTACTTTAAAGATAACAAGAAGGGGTTATTTTATTGGGACTATAATCCTATATTCGCCGATGATGATGTACACGAAGCTGGACATTTTATAAGAAAGAATTTAAAAGAATACCCTTCAGCTCTCGAAAATGAAGTATTTAACACACCACCTCCAAAAAATATCGAGATTATTTCTGTACCATATCAGGTAGGGCAAGCTAAATTGGTCGAGAATATTATTACATCGCTAAACGGGCAAATGAATGAACCTGAAAACACTGCAATTGTGCTTGCCGATGAAACATTACTACTACCTTTGATTCGAGCTATTCCTCCAACAATTGGTGAGGTAAATGTCACAATGGGTTATCCTGTACGACAAACAAACATATATACCCTTTTTCAGCAGATTATTGAGTTGCAGCTTCACGGTCGTTCCTCAAAAGGATTCTATTATAAACAGGTCGAAGCTATTCTTTATCATCCTTTCTTGATGAAGTTAATGCAAAACTGGGTACAGGAGTTCATACTTTCCTTCCACAACTCAAACAGGGTATATATTGAGGAGGAAACATTTGCTGATCATGAAATTCCTTTAATTACTTATATTTTTACCTCCTACGATAGTATTCAAACACTCCTCGATAAATTTATTCAAATATGCAATGAACTATGTTCACTTTTGTTTGAAAACGATGATTCTGAAAACAACGAAGATGATGTACTAATTATTGAAAAAGAAAGCATTAATTCAGTTAGGACTTTTCTCAACCAATTTCAAACTGTAATCGACTCGGTAAAAATTCCTATCTCTCCCACCTTAGGTATGCGCATTCTTATGAAAGGTTTAAACGAATTAAGAATGGCCTTCGAAGGTGAGCCTTTACGTGGTATTCAGATAATGGGTTTTCTCGAAACCCGTTCTCTCGATTTCGAAAATATTATCATTCTTAGCACAAACGAGGGTTTTTTACCTCGGACAGTATCACCGACAAGTTTTATTCCTTTTAGTCTTCGATCGGCCTTTGGATTACCTACGTTAAAAAATCGTGATGCTATTTATGCATATTACTTCTATAGACTTTTGAGCCGATCCAACAACGTTTGGCTCTTGTATAGCACCTCGGGTGATAAAGTAATGGAGAAAAGCCGGTTTATTCGCCAACTTGAGTGGGATAGCCGTTATAATGTTCGAAACAAAAATATTTCTTTTTCGCTCGAAACCGTTGGTGTTAAGGAAATAAGGATTGCTAAAGCAACCGATATATTGAATAAAATTATCAAAATCTTTTCTTCTGAAGAATCTTATTTATCTCCTTCAGCTCTGTCTACCTATCTAAATTGTTCCTTATCTTTTTATTTTCGTTACATAGCCGAAATAGTGCCCTCTGAAGAAATTAAAGAAAAAATTGACCCAGCGATTTTGGGTAGCATATTTCACGAGGTAATGTTTAATACATACAAGCCTTACATTGGTCAACAATTAGGAGATATTACAATTAATGAGAGTATAGACATAATTATTGAGAATTGTATTAGAAAACAGTTACAAATTGACGAATCTTCGCATTTAAGCGCTACTGCCAAGATGATTTTTCATATTGTGAAAAGATATACTGAAATAATCATCAATTACGATAAAGATAAATGCTTAAATCACAAGCTAATAGCTTTAGAACAACCCATGTTTACTTCATTAGATATAGCTAATCTAAAAATCAAAATTGGCGGTAGGGTCGACCGTATCGACCAAAAGAATGACGGTTCAATGATAATTGTCGACTACAAAACAGGGCATGTAAGTTCATCGGCATTTAAAACTCTTTCAGATTTGTTTTCGAAAGAAAATTATAAAAAAAGAGAATTTTTACAGGCCTTAATTTATTCTTGGATATATTACAGAAATACCGGAAAATTTACAAGAGCATATCTTTATGGAATACACCAACTGGCTGAGAAAGGTGCTGTTACAGAAGTTCGATTCCCCAATTCAGATTTAAAAAATGAGTTCTATAGTTCGACACAAAATAATGTTCAAAAGACTGAAGTAGATGCTATGGGGGAAATAGAAGATGCACTGAAACCAATTATCACAGAAATAATAAATCCTCAGGTTACTTTCGAACAGACATCCAATATAGAAATATGCCAATGGTGTGCTTATAATGTAATATGCCGACGATAACAACAAAAATGTTTACTTTTGCTTTTTAATATTCAAATATTTAGGGATAGATTATGATGGGATTTTTTAGTAAAAAAACACAATCGGATGATAAACTAGATAGTGGGATTGCAAAAACTCGCGAAAATTTCTTTCAGAAATTTACCAAGCTAATAACTGGAAAATCAAAAATTGATTCCGAAGTTCTCGATGAACTAGAAGAAATACTTATCTCATCGGATGTCGGTATTGATACAACCGTTAAAATTATCGAACGCATCGAAAAACGTGTTGCCCGTGAGAAATATACTTCGATGAATGAGTTACAGGTCATTCTAAGAGAAGAGATCATGTCGATGTTGCTTGAGAATGGATCTCAAGTCGATACTAACTTTTTTAACGCACAACTTCCTAAACCGTATGTAATTCTTGTAGTTGGAGTAAATGGGGTTGGGAAAACTACAACCATTGGAAAGTTGGCATACCAATTTAAGCAGGCAGGAAAACAGGTTATTTTGGGTGCTGGCGATACTTTTCGTGCTGCAGCTATAGATCAGCTTTCGATTTGGGCTAATAGGGTAGGGGTAGAGCTAATTCGCCAACAAATGGGTGCCGATCCTGCCTCGGTTGCTTACGATACTGTATCGGCTGCTCTTGCACGCAATGCCGATGTTGCTATTATCGACACAGCAGGACGATTGCACAATAAAATCAATCTGATGAACGAATTGACTAAAATTAAAAATGTTATGAGAAAAATTATTCCTGAGGCTCCTCACGAAGTTCTGCTCATACTCGATGCTTCAACTGGCCAGAATGCTTTCGAACAGGCTAAACAGTTTACAGCTGCTACCGAAGTAAATGCTATTGCTCTTACAAAGCTCGACGGTACTGCAAAGGGAGGGGTGGTTATCGGTATCTCCGACCAGTTTAAGGTTCCAATTAAATATATCGGTGTTGGCGAAAAGATGGAAGATCTTCAGATTTTCGACAAACAGGCTTTTGTGCAGTCTTTATTTAAGTAATAGCTCATGAATCCTCTCGTTCAGTTAATACTCCTAAAAAAATATAAAGGTGGTAAAGTGCGGCAAAAGAAGTCTTTGACAAATCTTAGTCCTTACCAGAAGGCCAAAAATGTCAGATCGCGCCGTATTATAACTCGCAGACATATCCGAAGTATTATCCTGATCCTTATGGGAATACTATCGGCCAGTTTTGGTCTAAGAGGATTTCTTATCCCTAATAAATTAATTGACGGGGGGGTTACAGGTATATCTCTTTTAGCCAATATTTTATCGGGTTTCTCATTATCTTTTTTTCTCATTCTCATTAATGCACCATTTATTGCGCTAGGTTATTTTCAATCGGGTAAAATTTTTGCCATCAAGTCGATTTCTTCCATTGTAGGTTTAGCTGTTGCTGTCGCTTTTATCGATTTTCCAATTATTACATCCGATAAACTATTGGTAGCTGTTTTTGGAGGGTTCTTTTTAGGCGCAGGCATTGGCTTAGCCATTCGCGGAGGCAGTGTTCTCGACGGAACTGAGATTTTAGCTGTTTTTTTAAACCAGAAAACAGGATTTTCTGTTGGCGATATTATTTTTATCTTTAATATCATTATTTTTTCATTCGCCGGATGGTTTTTAGGGGTCGAAACGGCTTTATACTCTATCCTAATCTATCTTGCTGCTTCGAAAACAGTCGATTTCTTTTTACAAGGTATTGACGAATATACCGGTGTCACTATTATTTCGAGACGTTCTAAGACAGTTAAGCTAATGCTCATGAATAAATTCAATAAGGATATCACTATATATCAAGGTAAAAATGAATACCTCGAAGCCGAACATAACTATTCTTACGATACCGAAATAATTTATACCGTTGTAACACGACTCGATTTATCGAGGCTTTACGACGAAATTTATCGCATCGACCCCGATGCTTTTGTCATAACTACTCCCATTAAGGAAGTTAGAGGAAAAATGTTTAAACAACATTTTTAATTTTCGACTGTTTCTTTATCCGAAAATTCAGTTTATATGAAAACTCGTTTAAAACCCGATGATACTATCCTTTTTGTCACCCTGGGGTGTTCGAAAAATGTTGTCGATAGCGAACGCTTAATGTCTCAATTTGCCGCTCATGGTTTACGTGTAGCACACGACAGAGACGACGCAAACGCACGAACCGTAATTATCAATACTTGCGGTTTTATACTCGATGCCAAAAAAGAATCGATTGATACCATTCTTTCTTATGTAAACGCAAAAAAGCAGGGTAAAATTGATAATCTTTACGTGATGGGTTGCCTTTCTGAAAGATACGCAAACGAATTAAGAAACGAAATACCGGAAGTCGACAAATTTTTTGGTGTAAACTCTTTTCAACCCATTATCGAGTCGTTAGGATATAATTACCAGGAAAATCTTCTGGGTGAACGACTAATTACTACGCCTTCGCATTATGCTTTTTTTAAAATATCTGAAGGATGTAATCGAACCTGTGCATTCTGTGCAATACCCGGTATAAGAGGAAAATATCAATCGGTTCCTGTCGAAAAACTTGTAGCTGAAGCTCAATCGCTTGCAGCTAAGGGCGTTAAGGAACTTATTATTATTGCTCAGGATACCTCTAATTATGGTTATGATCTTTACAAAAAAAGCCAACTTTCGTATTTAATTCAAAAATTATCCGAGGTAGAGGGAATTGAATGGATTCGAATTCATTACATGTATCCCGTTGATTTCCCCGACGATTTACTCGAAGTTATCAAGTATAATCCCAAAGTTTGCAAATATATCGACATGCCAATTCAGCATATTAGTGATAATGTATTATCGCGTATGCGGCGCGGACATACTCGTGAACATTTAACAGATCTTATTGCAAGAATTCGGTATGTAATTCCCGAAATATGCCTTAGAACAACTTTCCTTGTTGGTTTCCCTGGGGAAACTGAAGCAGATTTCGAAGAGCTATGTCAATTTGTCGAATCTACTAAATTCGATCGTGCAGGGGTCTTTACCTATTCTCACGAGGAAAATACTTTTGCTGGTATTAATTATTCCGATCGAATCCCATTTGCTACAAAGAAAAAAAGAGCAGATAAACTAATGGCTATTCAGCAAAAAATTTCAGAACAAAAGAATGAACAAAAGATTGGACAGGTTTTAAAGGTTATTATCGATAGGCTTGAAAATGATTATTTTATTGGTCGGACTCAATTCGATTCGCCCGAAGTCGATAATGAAGTAATCATTAAAAAACACCCTGATATTGAAGTAGGCAATTTCTATTTTATCAAAATAACAAATGCCGATGCCTTTGATTTATGGGGAGAATTTTTTTCAGAAAAAATTTACTGATACTCAGTTCAATACTCGAATGTATCGAAAAAAAATGGAAAAGTTGTTTTGAAAATAAAAAAAGGTGTCTATCTTTGCGCCACTTTTGAAAGGGTTGATTCCGTAGCTCAGCAGGTAGAGCACATCCCTTTTAAGGATGGGGTCCTGGGTTCGAATCCCAGCGGGATCACTAAAAAGCAAATCAGTCAAAACTGGTTTGCTTTTTTTATTGTCTTATTTTTTTTAAATTAACCTTTTAGTAATTTATTTTTACTATATTTGATTTAGTGAATTCAGGTAATAACTTAAAATCGACTTATTATGAAGAAAAAAATGTTATTCTATGCTGCAGGAATTGTAGCTTTAATGATCACTTCCTGTGGAAAAGAAGAAAATGGTGGGGGAAGTGATATTAATCTAGATAACCCAACCTTCGCAAAGAAAACAGTTGCGGAAACAAAAGCCGACCTCGAAAATTCGGGTACTAAAATGGTTGGAGAACTCAAGAGTTTAAATCAAGAAAAAGGCATGCAGGCATCTGTAATGTTTGTATCTCTTATGGGGGGGGATAATTCTGCTGTTGCCTACAAATTCAAAGCATCGGGTAGCTATAAAGTTCTGTACGCTGTAAGCAAGCTATCAGCTCGTCCACAACTTAAACCTGTTCTTAAAGCCATGGATGAAGGGGAAGATGATTTAACTAGCCTGCTCGACTCGTTCGATGCTTATACAGGTGTATATGAGTACGATTTCACTACCGAAAGCTTCAGCACTGAACCTGTTGAACCCAGCAATAGTATTATCTTTAGGTTTCCTTCCAATAAAGAAAATTACGACGCTCAGGTTTTAAATGCAAGTCTCGAAATTCCTCGTCCCCAGATAGTTGAAGGTAATTTTTCACTAGTTAATGCAACAGCTCTGCCATCTAATATTGCTTTTTATATTAAGGTAGATGGTGTTACGGCTTTGTCTTACACCTTTGTTGCCGAATATAAACCCGATGGCATACCTACAAAAGTTGAGAATACATTAACCATGGGTACTTGGGAAATGAAACAAACCTACGGATACTCCGAAACCAAGTTAAGCTTAAATTATTCTTTCAAACATGGAAGCACAAATATTATTAGTTTCGGAGGGGAAGTAAAAGGAAACCTAACCAAAGATGGCGTCGAAAATGCAAAAGACTCAACCTGGGTTGAATTGTTTCCCGGCGAAGGTTACTACCAATATGATTACAAATTTGAAAAAGTTGTACAAAACGCGAATGCCTATTTCCAGTTAATGGATATTAAAATTGTTGGACAAATGGATTTCCAGCATCTTGTTCCTATCATGGATGATCAAAATAAAACACCTGAACAACAAGCCGAAGCCATGAATCAGTACGCCGACCTTGTGGTAGTTTATGCCAGCAACAATCAGGCTATTGCAAAGGCCGAAGCTTATGTAGTTGAAGAAACTGATGAATGGGGTGAAACCCATCGAAAAGTCGATATGAGGCTTATTTTTGCTGATAACTCTAAATCAACCCTCGATTCATACTTCCAGGAAGGTTTTGATGGACTCATAGATGAAATGAATTCGCTTATTGCCGAACTTAATCAAACCTATGGCTGGAAGCTAGAACCAATTGAAAAGAATACTCAAAATTAAAGCTATTCGTAAGTTTCATTATCAAAAGCGCCTCATTTCGAGGCGCTTTTGTGTTTTCATAGATCATCGTTTATTTTCCAACTACAAAATAATAACTAGCCCCATAGCCGCACCAAATACCTAATCCATTTTTTATATTCGATGGTATTCTTAAATGATTAGCAGCAAAAGGATTACCTGCATTCAAAAGTTCTTCATCGTAACTGTTCCAGAATGCAAATGAA
>JAOAFU010000250.1 GCA_026416115.1 Bacteroidales bacterium
TATCCTTACGTGTTTCTTGGATATGCTTTGGCCGGAATTTTCGGCCCTCTTACCGGGGGTGTATTGTTCGATATTTTTCAAAATTATCATTTTGCCATATTAATTGCTGCTACTGCCAGCCTGCTGGGCGCTATCATTTTCCTATTTAACTTCTTTCTTATAGGAAAATCAAATGATGTATCACAAATTTAATTTGTGTTTAAAAATATAATAATGCATATCGGAATAAAAAAATAATTTTCTTAGACTTAGGTCGATTTCCGCGATATTTTATCACATTCTTATCTTACTAAAAACAGGAAGAAATTTCACTTTACGATCGCTATTTTCTTCAAAAAAAGTATCCAAAAGCACAATAATTCTCCCCGTAAATGTTAATTTTAGAATATGGTTCAGTTTTAACAAAACATATCCGACAAATGATTTTTATCACCAATATAATATAATATTGAAAATCAATTTATTACAATTATTTTTTTTTATGATAAATCATAACCAATTGATAAGTAAATACGTAATAAAAAGACTGAGAATTATCAGCAAAAATGATTGTATGAATCATAATACGCTATTTAAAGGTGAATATTTGTCACTTTAAAACAATGCTGCTTTTTGATGGTTTTTAAGAAAAATTTACTCATTTTTTTGAAAAATGCTTTTGATATGAAGACAAAATATGGACTGTTGATAATGCTGGCTTTGCTGCTTTACAACAGAATATGGGCAGCTACCATTACCAGTGCGGGAACAGGAAACTGGAGTGCTCCGACCACCTGGGTGGGAGGTGTAGTGCCTGGAGTTAACGACGATGTCATCATAGCCAATGGACACCAGATAACGGTAAACGTAAATGCTTTTTGTAATACATTGACTATTAATACAGGAGCTACAAATACTTCTGTAGCAGTTGGGAATAATAACCTTTCGGTCACGGGGGCCATTACTATTAATGCACCTACTGCTGCAAATATTCAAAAATATATTTCTGTTGTCAATGGTACTTTGCAGGCGGGTTCTATTACTTTAAGTGCAACTGGCGGCGATACTTGGGACTCATATATTTTAATAAGTGGAACAGGGTCCGTGTCGGTTGCAGGTAATATCTCTTTAAGTCCATCCAACCTTAGAACATACATTCTATTTACTGGCAATGGCACCCTGAATGTTGGAGGTAATTTAACAGGGGGAGGTATTACCAGTGCAGCCGGTGGAGGAGGAGCAGCAACAACCGGTACAGTTAATTTCAATGGAACGGGTGCCCAAAGTATCTCAACCAGCGGATATTACGACGTAATTTTTTCGGGTTCGGGAACCAAAACTTTGGGAGCTGCCATAACCGTAGGGCGCAACCTTAGCATAACCGGTACGGCAACCGTCGACTGTCAGCAATATCAGATTACCGGAAATGCCACCGGTACCTTAACCATGGGGGCCGGTACAACCCTTATCATTGGCAGTCCGGCTGTTGGTACGGCTAATACCTTTCCTTCAAACTATACGGCAGCTAATATTAGCCTCGATGTCAACAGCACAGTTATTTACTCGGCCGATGCCAACCAAAATATTTCCAATTTGCCCACCTATGGAAATCTTATCATACGAGCCGGTAATTCGGCAAATCGTACTCGAACTTTAGCGGGCAATACTGTAATTGCAGGAAATCTTACTATCGAAGGCAATGCTACCTATCAAGCATCGCTTCTGCCCGCCGCCAACAATATTACTGTCAACGGTACCACTACGGTTAATAATAACGGTGTATTTAACGATGCTACTGCAGGTGGTACTAACCGTTTTGATGGGTTGGTTACCTTAAATACGGGCTCAAATTTTATCAATGGATCAACTTCTGTAACCGAATTTCGAGGGGGGATTGTTAATAATGGTTCGTTTGTTTTTAATGGTACAGGAGATGTATATTTTACCACCAATAACCAAACTATTTCAGGATCGAATGCTGTAATTATTAATGGCAATATTTTTATTCAGGATCCCGTATCGCTTACAATCACTACATCAATTAATTTTACTGGCACTAACCTTAATATTAATTCAAATGCAAACCCTGCTCTGAATGCCACGGCAGGTACGTTTTCGTTTTCAGTTAATGGTGCTCAAAATATTACCGGTACCGGAACCGGTTCTATTATTTTTTATAACCTTACCATAGCAGGAGGGAATACCAAAACCACAAACCGCGATTTTACGGTAAATAACGATTTTTCGGTTTCGGGAGGTACCTTTAGTTTTGGAGCGGCTCAGCGCAATATTGTGGTCAATGGCAACCTAACGGGTAGTGCCACCATTTCGATGACAGGTGCTGGCCTGGCTCATACCCTTACGCTCAATGGTTCTAATAATTCGTTTACAGGTACCTTCAATACAACCAACGGTTCGGGAAGTACGGTTATCTACGGAGGTAACGGCGACCAAAACATATTTTCGAACGGATCAACAACTTATCAGAATATCACCTTAACAGGAGGAGGACGCAAAACTTTAGCCAATAACACTACGATCAACGGTGTATTAAATCTCTCGAATGGTATTTTATCGTTAGGAAATTTCAATCTTACTTTGGCCGATGGGAGCAGTGTTACGGGGACTTTCGATAACCAACGCATGATAGAGACCAATGGATCGGGTTATCTGCAGCGCAATAGTAACTCGTTGGCTGGGTATATAATGGTGTATCCTGTGGGTACGGGGAGCAACTACACCCCCGTAACCATAACGGCCATGACAGCCACTGTTGCGGCGGGAGCATATCTTCGTGTTCGTGCAGTTCCGGCGAATGCACCTAATTCCAATCTCACCGACTTAAATAAATATTGGGAGCTGACTTCAAATGGTTTATCGGCTATAAATGCAACAGTTTCGTTTACATACGCCGATCCTGCTGAGGTAAACGGCGATCAGAGCAAGTATTCACTGGTGCGTTCAAACATTCCGGCTTCATTACCCTGGATAACACCAGCAAATCCCAGTCCCGAAGGCTCTAACCCTTTGGTTACAACCGGGACTAACGTACTCCAGGGTATCTGGACAGCAAAGGAAAGTTTAAAAACTTTATATTCGTATCAAACGGGCAACTGGAATGTAGCTTCCACTTGGACTACCGATCCTTCGGGTACTTTGTCGGTAGGAGCATCGGTTCCCACGGCAAGCGACCGGGTGGTAATTCTTAACGGCCGTACGGTGAATATTACCAACAATAATATTACGGTTTACTCCGTAACCATAAACAATGGGGGTATACTGGATATTGGAAATACTACCGGACATGATTTTGGAAATATTTCGGGACAGGGGTTAATAAGATTGAGCTCTGCTACAATGCCAGGCGGAACTTACGACAATTTTGTAGCCGCAGGTGGGGGTACAGTTGAATACTACAATGCTGCTAACTTTAACTTTTCACAATTAATATACAATAATTTAATCCTTAACCTTTCGTCTTCAGCTATTGTAGCTACGCTAATTGGAGATATGACAGTTAATGGGAATCTTACCGTTTCGCAAGGTATTTTTCAAATTAATGATGCTTCTACAATTGCTCGTAATGTAATCATTAATGGCAATGTTAATGTTGCTTCTGGAGGAAGTATTGTACTTGGAACAGGTAATACTAATCATACAGTTTATGTTAGAGGAAATTTTACCAACAATGGTTACGTTGATTTTTACGAAGGCGTTGCTCCAGATTATACTGGAGCTTCATATGCTACTACTGCCCATGCGGATGTAATATTCGACAAAGCTACTGCTGATCAGAATTTATATTGTAATGGTATAACCGAATTTTATCGGATTGTTATCAATAAAGGCTTTGATAAAACTTATGTTCTAAATATAGATGCATCTGCATCAGGTCTTTTTAGGTTATATGGACGTAATAATCAACAGTACTACTGGCCTGAAAATATTGGTGAAACACCGGGGAGCCTAACCAATAATAATGCATTAGGATTACTTGCAGGTACGGTTAGGATCGGAAACAATATTTCTATCCCAACACTTGCTACCGATAATGGAAATTATGGGGTTTATTCTATCGATCAGGATGCTGCCCTTTGGATAGATAATGGCCAGATAATACATAATTCTGCTTCACAATGGTTTGGGCCTATTGTATATGGAGAGTTAATAGTATCTGGTTCGGGTATCTTCGATGCAACCAATGCCCAAAATGGTATCGTACTAAGAGGTACTGGTTTAATCAACATTCAAAATGGAACTTTAACGACATCCGTTTTGCGTGTATCGTCTCGTGATGAATTATCGACACAAAGAGGTGCTTACCGCCAAACAGGCGGTACAGTAAATCTGACCGGTAATGCAAACATTGGCAATATGGCAACATTTTGTTTGCCATATCCAAATATGAGTTTCGTTATGAGTGGGGGAGTTCTAAATATTCAATCTTCGACTAGTGCAGTAGGTAATGGATATAACTTTAGTGTAATTATTGCAGCAGATCAATCGAATGTGAGTGTTACAGGAGGTACTGTAAATATTACAGTACCAAGTGGAGCTGGAAGAGCAGCATACATTAATAGTAGTGCTCCATTTTACAACCT
The DNA here is from genome assembly GCA_026416115.1 of Bacteroidales bacterium. Classification (GTDB taxonomy): domain Bacteria; phylum Bacteroidota; class Bacteroidia; order Bacteroidales; family DTGW01; genus JAKPGM01. Next base: position 4,581 of record JAOAFU010000250.1, read on the forward strand.
AAATATTGTAAGTACAAATGCTAATCCGGCTCAACTTCAAGCTTATGCTGGTTCGGCTACAAGTCCTGTAATACCTGCAATTGCTATTCAACCTCTTGTTGTACTCAATGATTTTTCACTAAATAATACAGCTATATTTAATGCTAATACTCAAAATGTAACTATTGGAAGAAATTTTACGATTTCTTCGGCTGCTACTTATACTCCTGGCACCAATACCACAATTTTTAATGGTACTGGCTCACAGTCTTTCGATGTCTCAGGTACTATCACTGGAAATCTGAATAATTTAACTTTATCCAATACCTCCGACCTTACCCTCTATGGCAATAATATTACTGTTTTGGGAACGTTAACCATTGGGTCGGGGTGCACGCTGCGCGACAATGGGCGAACCATTACAGTTCAAGGTAATATCGTTAACAGTGGTACCCATTTCCGACCCGTTTCGGGTGCTGGAAGTATTATTTTAACTGGTACGGCTGCTCAGGTCCTTTCGGGTAATGGTAGCGGTATTTTTAACAATCTTACCCTCAACAAAACGGGGGGGAGTGTTACTACAACGGCCGATTTTACAATAACGGGAGAACTACGACTTGCCAACACAGCAGCTCGCTTAACCATTGGTAGCAATCGTCTTTATCTTACCTCAACTGCCGATATTTACGACAATACTACCGGAACAGGGAAGAACTTTTCCAATGCACGTATGATAGTAACTAACGGACTTGCCTCGGACAAGGGTATATCGAAGGATTATAATTCGACCAGCGCATTTGTATTTCCTTTTGGAATGAATGTGGGGGGTACCTTTTATTATACCCCTGCTTCTATTCAGTTTAGCAGTGCCCCAACCACCTATGGCACGGTAACCTCTCGTCCGGTCAATGGCCGTCATCCGTTGCTAACAGGGGCCAATAATGCCATTACTTGCTATTGGAAAACCCGTAGTACCGGCTTTGCAGGTATTCCCGCCGGTTCGGTGCGTCATCTATACTACTACGATTTTGCAGGGTCAAACTTCTTCGTTCAAGGGACCGAAGCCAATTATGTTCCTGGTGCATATATCAGCGGCTCGAGCTGGACTTACCTTAACAACCCGGCCTTGGTAAATGATGCAATAAATGAAATATCGTACAACACAGCCAATGATGCCGATGGCGAATTTGTTGCCGGCGAACTTACAGCATTAGGGAGCATTCCAACATTATACAGCTCGGCAACACCTGGCAACTGGAACAATGCTGCCTCGTGGTCGTCGACAGCTGTGGGCGGACCTGGTGGTGCAGGTGTTCCTTCGCCTGGAACTATGGTCGTTATTGGCGATGGCTCGCATAATCACACCATTACTATTCCTGCAGGTGTAAACAACCAAGTGTGTGGTAGCCTTTATATTGCGCCTGGATCAACATTGGATATTACAACTACTAATGGCCATAATTTTGCCTCGCTGCCCGATAAGGGGGTAACCGGTGGCGGTACCCTTCGCATTGGTTCGAATAACTACTTTCCGGCTGGCGATTTTGGCGAATTCATAGGGCCAAACGGTGGTACAGTTGAGTATTATACCGTTAACGCCAATATTACGTTACCTAATACTTCGGCTTCGGGGCTTGCTCTTACAACATACAAAAACCTTAAGTTAACCCATTCGGGCACATATACCATTACATTACCCAACCAGGATATTACCGTATATGGAGATGTTACGGTGGCTGCATCGGGAACTCCCACAGGGACTGTAAGGCTTAATACAACTGCTACGCGTACTGTTACTATCAATGGTAATTTGAATATAAATTCGGGTGTTTTTGAATTTCGCACCCCAGTTCAGACCTTAAGAGTTCTGGGAAATGTAAATGTTGCAGCGGGTGCTACATTTCAGGTACTCAATAATGCCGCAGTTACCCATACGCTCGAAATATATGGCAATCTTACTGTCAATGGAACATTCGACATGAGCGTAGGTACAGGCTATGTGAATACTTACTTTGAAGGAACAAACAATGCCACCATTAGTGGAAGTGGAACCATGGACTTCTATCGTTTATACGTCGATAAAGGCACAAATACTACACCTGTCCTTCGTCTTACCTCACCAATTACCGTAACTCCTGCTACAGGTCAGTTGGTTTACCTATTGAACGGAACTTTCCGTGTCGATAATTCGGCTCTCACGCTAACACTTAATGCTGCAAATACCAATTTTACTATACCAACAACTGCCTGTCTGTCGGTCAATGCGGGCACGGTTCAGGTATCGTATAATACCGGTGGAGGAGCAGGAGGAGGAGAGTTATTGTTAAATGGCAAACTCGAAGTACTGGGTGGTAACATGGTAATTGGTAATACAGCCGATAACACGGCCAACGATATTGAATATGCTCCTGCAGGTTCGCCTGAGATTAACGTTAGTGGAGGTCAATTAATAGTTGCAGGTCAGATTCGTCGTAGCACTACCGTTACCTCTGGTTCGCTCCGATACATCCAGTCGGGTGGTACAACCCGCATTTTTGGCAATGCTTCTGTTGCTACTCGTGCAAAATTTGAAGTGACAAATACCAATAGCCTTTTCGTCATGTCGGGAGGTACCCTTTCGGTATTAAATGCTGGTGGCACCACCTATGGCGATATCTATCTTGTTCCCGATTCGGCCAATATTACGGGTGGAACTTTTCAGATAGGAGAAAATAGCTCTGCTCTTTTACAACATTTTGACCTGTATTTTAGATGCCCAGTTTATGGCGTAAGCATTGGTACTCCTACCGTCGAACAGATGGCTGCAATAAATGTTTACCCCTTGCGTATACAAAATCTGACAATCAACGGCAACAGCCAGTTTCAAGCAAATGGCTTGCCTGTAACCATTACCGGCAACTTGACAAACTCGAACGTCAATTCTGCTTTGGGTATTGCAGTTGGTGGTTATCAACCGGGTAGCAGTTCACAAATAACCACTTTTGCCGGTACAACGCAAACCATTACGGGGGTATCCGGGAATTTAACCAATTTTGCTCAATTAGTTATTAGTCCCTCCACCTCTGTTTCTTTAGCAGCCAATACTCAGCTTAGGGTTAACGGTAATTTACAAATATTATCTGGGACTTTAAGTCTTGGGAACAATTTTATCTATTTAGTAGGGGATGTATATAACAAGGCTATTACAACCAATACAGCTGCTGTGGGAGGAATATCGTTTATTGGTAGCAATACCCAATATATCTCGGGCGATGGAAATGGGATATTTGGCAATTTAATAGTAAATAACTCTTATGGAGCAACACTTAAAGATAACTGTACCATCAACGGACGCTTGACTTTAACAAATGGTATGTTTTACATCGACGATTATCTACTTACTTTAGGTCCAGCCTCATCGGTAGCCGGAACCTTTAGCTCAACCAGAATGATCATGCTAAACGGTGCATTGAGCGATCAGGGAGTTCGCAGGCTTTTTAATGCCGGCAGTTCTGGTGGATGGATAACTTTACCGATAGGGGTTGCTGGTAAGTATACGCCTGCTCAATACAATGTGACAGCTACAAGCTTACCCGGGAGTATTACCATTCGGCCCGTTAACCAGGCACACCCGGCTGTGACCGAACTAACCGCCAATGAGCTAAAGTATTATTGGAGCGTCGACTCTGCTGGTTTTGCTTCCGATTTGAATATCTCATACCGCTTTACCTATGTGCAGGGCGATGTAGTTGCCACCGAAGCATCGTATGTTATCGGACGTTACAATTATAAAACCTTCACGTGGCAAAATTTGGGTAATGCCGCACCGTATACTATAAATACGGGTACAAACCTGATTCAGTTGGCTAACGTCAATTTTGTAGGAGGCGATTTTACAGTAGGGTATGCTGTGAACTTTGGAACGGTAGTTCCATTATACTCTCGAAACAATCGTCCTACAAATAACTGGTCAAGTCCTTCATCGTGGACAACGAATCCCGATGGTAGCGATTGCTCCGGGCCCAATTGTTCAGGAGGATATTCTATTAGTGCACCCGTGAATAATCCGGTTAAGATACTCAGTGGCCACACCATTCTGCTTGATGCCAACTCGGCTACAGCTGCATCGGTCAATATTGAAGGTACGCTCGATTGTGGTACGACGGTTTATCATAATCTCAACCGAGTTTATGGGACAGGTAAAATCGAAATCACTTCTACTCCTGCAGGAATATTTGTTTTCCCCGGGGGAGATTTCGACGAATTTTTCGATACGCCCAATACAACACTCGAATTTAAAGGTAACAATACCGCTACACTCCCTCTAAAACCCGGGAATATTTACAAACCTTATCAACATGTCATTTTTTCTGGTACAGGGCGTAAGGATATTACTTACGAGAACCTAAAAATATTAGGTAATCTGACGATTCAAAACGGAACGGTATTGTATAATGGAACCTATAATAAGGACATCTATGCTTTAGGCAATTGGACCGACAATAACACTTCGTCGACAGGTGGATTTGTTCCCGGAACGGGTAATGTATATTTTCAAGGAACCACTCCCCAAACGGTTACCATAACCGGTTCGTCTACTACTATACAGTTTTATAATCTGCATATCAACAACTCAAGTGGGGTTACGCTTTCGGGCAATGGACGAGCCATGGTCAACAATTTGCTCTACCTTACATTAGGGAATATTACTACCACTTCGACAAACCTGTTATTGATAAGCAATACAAGTCAAAGTGCTATTGTTGGTGGAGGTGCATCATCGTTTGTAAATGGTCCATTGAGCAAGAATATCAATAATGGTCAGTCGTTTACTTTCCCTGTTGGGAGCGGGACCCGGTACGGATGGATGCGATTGACAAATACCTCGGTATCCCCATCGCCGCAGTATTGGACAGTACAATATGTAAATGCTAATCCAAATCCTACCTATCCAACGGCACCGGCTAATCTGAATAATCCTATTACCGATGTTAGCAACAACGAATATTGGGTTGTTAATCGCCCTTCGGGAGGGACAGCAAGGGTTACTTTACGGTGGGATGCCAACTCGTATCCAGCTATTACGCCCAGTGCAAGTTTGCGTACACGTCTGCGGGTTGTAGAATACGAAATTGCTACTTCGAAATGGTCGGAACGTGGGAATATAATCAGTGGGAATGCCACAGCGGGTACGGTTGCAACTGCTGCAAATGTTACACAGGAAAGTTATATCTTCACCCTCGGTTTGATTGGTGTAACTGCTGGTATTATCACTCCTCCTAACAGCTACTCGATATGCGACAACGGCGAACAAGCTTCGGTACAAGTAGCTTTAACGGGTACCCCCCCATGGACACTCTCGTATCAAACAACTGGCAATTCAATAACGAGGACATTTACCCAAAGCAATATTACTTCGTCGCCCTATACTATTCAGTTAACATCGACCGATATGGGTGGATACGGCATCAATCCTTATACTCTTTCACTTACCTCTGTGTCCGATGCTTCGTTGACAGGTGTTGTCAGTCCAACAACTGTAACTATTCAAGTAAAACTTACCTATACACCTTCGATTTCAGGTCCTTCGGGAGTAGGATTAGGGGAGACACGTACATATTCTACTCCTACACATTCGGGAAGTACCTTTAACTGGTCGTGGGTGTCGTCGAGTGGAGGCTCTATAGCCACTCCATCTAATGCTTCGACGAATATTACTTTCAATACCACTACTGGAACCTTCCAGCTCAGGGTAATCGAAACTTCGTCATCGGGATGTGTAGCTAGTGCTGTAGTACCTATTACGGTAAGTAATACCCCTACACCCGACATTCTACCAAAAACCCTCAATATTTGTCAGGGTAGTACAATAAATTACTCAACAGCATATAATGCTGGCAATGAATACCGTTGGACCGTAGTTAATGGCACCTGCACCGGATGTGGGGTGTTTAGTACGAACAATTCTATTAGTGTTACTTGGAGTAATACAGGTGCTGTGTCGGTAACAGTCGAGGAAAGAATCATATCTAATCCTACAATCAGTGGAACTAATGTTTTAAATGCCAATGTAAGTTCAATGCCTGCTAATCAAACTTATACGGTTAATCCCATTTGTGTGGGCGATGTAGCCACTATTCAGCTTAATGGGTCGCAAGTAGGAGTATCGTATCAGTTGAAGAATTATACCGACAATACTGATGTAGGCTCACCTTTGAATGGTACGGGCTCACCTTTGGTATTTAATCTTGGGGCATTGCCTTCAACCACGCGTTATTATATTAGAGCTTACAACGAAGGTTGTGAACGTTTAATTCCATTAGCACCTTCGTATATTGAGCAAATAGTCAATCCTCGACCCAATACAGGACCGTTATACCATAAGTCAAATAAACCATAATAATTTTTGTAGAGACACTATATGAATGGCGTCTCTACAAGATTATTAACCTTTAAAGTGTTTTATCATATACAAGGTAAAAATATTCCTTAGTTTTTTGCATAAGTATTTTAGAAAATGAAAAAACCAGCCTTTGATGGGCTGGTTTAATTATTTTCAGTTGGATTTTATTTATTAATCGATATACTCGAATCCACAATAGGGTACCAGTACTTGAGGGATTTTGATACCCTTAGGGGATTGATTGTTTTCGAGCAAAGCCGCAACGATACGAGGTAAAGCAAGTGCGCTACCATTTAACGTGTGAGCTAAACGGGTTTTTTTATCGGCTGGGTCGCGAAAACGAAGTTTCATACGATTTGCCTGAAAGGTTTCGAAATTGGATACCGAGCTAACCTCGAGCCATTTTTGTTGTGCAGCAGCATAAACCTCAAAATCGTATGTGAGGGCTGAAGCAAAACTCATATCTCCACCACATAGTTTTACAATGCGGTAAGGTAGTTCGAGTTTATTAACCAAACTTTCAACATGGGCTACCATTTCTTCGAGTGCCTGATAAGAATGGTCGGGATGTTGTATTTGAACAATTTCAACTTTATCGAATTGATGTAGTCGGTTTAAACCTCTTACATCTTTTCCGTAAGACCCAGCTTCGCGTCGAAAACAGGGGGTATAAGCTGTATTTTTTATAGGCAACTCATTGGCTTCGAGAATTACATCGCGGTAAATGTTGGTAACAGGTACTTCGGCAGTGGGTATGAGATAGAAATTGTCGGCAGTTACATGATACATTTGACCTTCTTTATCGGGCAGTTGTCCGGTACCAAAACCCGAGTCCTCATTAACCATTAGTGGTGGCATAACTTCAATATAACCAGCCTTTTGGGCCTCATCGAGAAAAAAACTAATCAAAGCTCTCTGTAATTTAGCCCCTTTTCCAAGATATACTGGGAATCCAGCACCGGTAAGTTTTACTCCGAGCTCAAAATCGATAATCTGATATTTTTTAGCTAAATCCCAGTGGGGTAAAGCCTCCTGTGGAAGTTGAGGCAGATTGCCACCAGTGCGGACGACGACATTATCTTCGGCGGTTTTACCTGCTGGAACGCTGGGGTGGGGGAGATTAGGAAGTAATACGAGCGTATTTTCCAATTCTTTTTCAATGGAAGCCAATTTGTCCGAAAGTTCCTTAAGGCTTTCTTTTAATTGTGCAGTTTGTTGACGAGCGTTTTGAGCCTCTTGGTTTTTGCCTTCCTTAATCAGTTGTCCAATTTGCTTCGAAATTTGATTCATTTCGGCTTGAGTGGCATCGAAAAGCTGTTGCGTTTGTCTTCTTTGTCCGTCGAGCTCCAGAACACGGTCAACCAGTTCCAATTGTTTAAATTGTTTAACTTGCAAACGCTCGAGCACATATTCTCTTTTTTCTTTTAATAAATGGAGTGTAAGCATAACACAATAATCTTACATTTTACAAAATAAAAAAAGCTCTGCAATTTAGCAATATAATGCTATATTACAAGAGCTGTGATATTTTCAAGTTGAAAATTATTCCTGAGGAATAACAGAAACTATAGATTTTTCGTTGCGCGACTTTTTAAATACAACTTTACCATCGACAAGGGCAAACAGGGTATGGTCTTTACCCATCCCCACATTTAAACCTGGATGATGAACTGTGCCACGCTGGCGAACAATAATATTTCCTGCCTTGGCAGTCTCGCCACCGAATATTTTTACTCCTAGACGTTTACTTAATGAGTCGCGACCGTTTTTTGAACTACCTACGCCTTTCTTATGAGCCATATCTAGTAATATTTTGCTGTTTTACACTTATGCTTCAGTACTATTTTCCTCGCTAGCAGCAGCTTTAGCTTTGCGAGTAGTTTTCTTGACTGTTCCTTCGCCCAAAACAATATCTTCAATTAAAATCTGGGTGAAGTACTGACGATGTCCATTCAGTTTTTGATAGCCTTTTCTTCTTTTCTTTTTAAAAACGAGTACCTTGTCGCCTTTAACGTGTGCCAGTACTTTTGCCTGAATACTAGCACCCTCTACTGTAGGAAGGCCTACTTTAACATCTCCTTCGTTATCGACCAGTAGCACTTCGTTGAAGGTAACACTTGTGCCTTCTTCATTTTCAAGCCGGTGGACATATATTTTCTGATCTTTCGTCACTTTAAACTGCTGACCGGCAATGTTTACAATTGCATACATCGGTTTCTAATTTACAATTTTTCCTCAAAAAATGGACTGCAAATGTAATACTTTTATTTCAAATTCAATACTCAAAATATTTTTTTTTAATTTCCTCAAACCAGTTTTTCATACACTCTAATCAGGTTTTGGGCTACTTTTTCGCGTCGGAATTCCTGGGCATGAGCAAACCCATCGAATATCATATTCTCTCTTAAAAAACTATTGTTTACTACTTCCTTAATAGCTAATCCTATTTCTTTAGGGTTTTGAGGATCGATATAGATAGTCGATTTTCCACCAGCTTCGGAGAAGCATCCACCTTTCGAGGTAATAACCGGAGTTTTCGACACTAATGCTTCGAGAATGGGAATTCCAAAACCTTCAAAAATTGAAGGGTATACAAAAACTGTCGCCATTTGATAGATAGCTGGTAAGTCTTCGTTGGGTACATTGTGTAAAAAAAACACGTCTCGCATTTCGTGCCGTTCGATGTACGATTTTATTCCTGCCAGGTATTTAGTGGGTTTACCAATGATCACTATTGGATAATTGACCTGTGCTTTGCGCATTCCTATTAGGATGTTGAGCACATTTTTTCTTTCTTCAATGGTACCAACGAAAAGAATGTATTTTTCTGGAATGAGGTATTTCGCAAGTACTTCATTTTTTTTAAGCCTATCAGCATTTTCCCAGAAAATAGGATTACAACTTTGATACACTACGTCGATTTTGTGCGAGGGTATTTTGAAGAACTCTTGCAGATCGTTGGCAGTTTGCTGGCTTACAGCAATAATACGATTAGCATGAGTAGCTGCATAAAAACATTTTTCTTTATAAATTAGTCTGTCGATAGGATTGTAAAAGTGAGGGTAACGCATAAAAATAAGATCGTGAATGGTTACGACCGTAGGAATATTTGTCTGGTGCATTTTGAAGGGTATCTCGTTGCTTAGACCGTGAAAAAGCTCAATTTTATCATGCTCGGCCTGACGATGAAGATAATACGAACGCCAGTAAAAAGAGAGCCATCGATGCAGGCGCTTTTGCGGCATTATAATTTTTTGATTATTTGGATTGATTGTGTACAAAGGGCGGTGTGAAAGAGGCGTGTAAAGATAATATTCGTTCATCGGAAAATATTCGGCCAGCATGCTAAGTACATCTCGGCTGTAGTTGCCCAGACCGCTTCGGTTGAAGAAAGCTCTTTTGGCATCGTAACCTAAACGCATCTTAAACAAGTTTTTTTATTCGTTCGGTAAATTCTAAAACACTATCGCGGTTTGCAAAGGCCGAAAAGCGGATGTATCCTTCACCCGAAGGGCCGAAACCTGCACCGGGAGTACCCACAATTTGCAATTGGTGCAACAGAAGGTCGAAAAACTCCCATGAACCCATGCCATTTTTGGTTTTTACCCAAAGATAAGGGGCATTGGTACCTCCAAAAACTTTAAAACCTGCACTTTCGAGCGCATTTCGCATGATACTTGCGTTTTCCATGTAATAGGCGATGGTTTCGAGGATTTCTTTTTTTCCGCTTTCTGTATATATAGCTGCAGCTGCTTTTTGTACAGGATAAGATACTCCGTTGAATTTGGTTGTTTGACGTCGCAGCCAAAGGTTATGCAAAGGGTAAGCATTACCCTGACTATCGAAAGCTTTAACAGTTTTGGGAAGTATGGTATAAGCACAACGAGTACCTGTAAATCCCGCCGTTTTAGAGAAGCTTCGAAATTCGATGGCGCAATTGCGAGCTCCATCTATTTCGAAAATAGAGTGGGGGATATTAGGATCGGAAATGTAAGCTTCGTAGGCTGCATCGTATAATATAATAGCTTTGTGTTCAAGCGCGTAATCAACCCATTTTTTCAGACTTGCCTTATCGATAGTGGTACCTGTAGGATTGTTAGGAAAGCACAAATAAATAATATCGACTTTTTCGCGAGGAATTTCGGGTAAAAAATTATTTTCTTCTCGGCATGGCATATATACTATATTTTCGTAATAGCCATTATCGCCCATAGGTCCTGTTCGCCCATCCATGACATTGGTATCAACATAAACTGGATATACAGGATCGGCAATGGCTATACGGTTGTTTTTTCCAAAAATATCGAGGATATTTCCAGTATCGCATTTCGATCCGTCGGAAATAAATATTTCATCCATTTCAATTTGAATTCCGCGAGCAGAGAATTCATTATCAACAATAGCTTTTCGCAAAAAATCGTAACCTTGCTCAGGTCCGTATCCTTTGAAAGTTAACTCATTGCCCATTTCATCGACTGCCTCGTGAAAAGCTTTAACGACGGTTGGAGCTAAAGGACGAGTAACATCGCCTATCCCCATCCGGATAATTTTTGCTTCGGGATGTGCGGCTTGATATTCTCTTACGCGCCGACCAATTTCGGGGAAAAGGTATCCGGCTTTTAATTTAAGGTATCCTTCGTTTAAAAATGCCATATTTGCTTTCTTTTAGTTTTCAAATATATAAATCTTTCTTATTTCATAATTTGTTTAAAAAAATCGTTTCCTTTATCGTCAACGAGGATAAAAGCAGGGAAATCGACTACTTCGATTTTCCAAATGGCCTCCATGCCCAATTCGGGGTATTCGAGCAGTTCCACTTTTTTAATGTTCTCTTGTGCAAGAATAGCAGCGGGTCCTCCAATACTTCCTAGGTAAAAACCACCATATTTTTTACAGGCCTCGGTAACCTGTGGGCTACGATTTCCTTTAGCAATCATAATTAAGCTACCTCCATGTCGTTGAAATTCTTCGACATAGCTATCCATACGTCCCGCAGTGGTTGGGCCGAACGAACCCGAAGCAAAACCTTTGGGGGTCTTTGCTGGACCGGCATAATAGATGGGATGGTTTTTAAAGTATTCGGGTAGGCCTTCCCCTCGGTCGAGTCGTTCTTTTAGTTTTGCATGAGCAATATCTCTTGCAACTATCAGTGTGCCTGATAGAAGTAGGCGAGTTGCTACAGGATACTTCGAAAGTTCCGATAGCACTTCTTTTATAGGTCGGTTGAGGTTTATCTTTATAGATTGTCCTTCAAAACCTTCGCGATAGCGTTCGGGAATGTACTGACCGGGATTATCCTCAAGTTTCTCAAGCCAAATGCCTGCTTTGTTAATTTTGGCTTTTATGTTTCGATCGGCCGAGCATGAAACGCCAATCCCTACTGGGCATGAAGCTCCATGCCTTGGTAAACGTATTACTCGCACATCGTGTGCAAAATATTTACCACCAAATTGAGCACCTATACCTAACTGATGTGCAGCTTTCAGCAGTTTTTGTTCAAGTTCAATATCTCTAAATGCTCGACCATATTCATTACCCGAAGTAGGGAGGTTGTCGAGGTATTTTGTCGATGCCAATTTTACGGTTTTAAGGCAGGCTTCGGCCGAGGTCCCTCCAATGACTATGGCTAAATGATAGGGTGGACAAGCAGCGGTGCCCAGCATTTTCATTTTCTCGATCAAAAAATTTTCGAGATTTTTTGGGTTGAGTAATGCTTTAGTTTCCTGAAAAAGAAAAGTTTTATTGGCCGAACCTCCTCCTTTGGTAACGAACAGGAAATGATATTCATCGCCTTGCGAAGCATAAATATCAATCTGTGCAGGTAAATTGGTTCCTGTATTTTTCTCCTCGTACATGCTTAGCGGGGCTACTTGCGAATAGCGTAAATTTTCTTCGGTAAAAGTTTTATAAACGCCAAGTGAGATAGCTTCTTCGTCGTGGCCATCGGTAAAAACCAGATGTCCTTTTTTTGCAATAACTGTTGCAGTACCTGTATCTTGACAGAAAGGAAGAATTCCTTTTGCCGAGATTTCAGCATTGCGAAGCATAGTGAGAGCTACGTACTTGTCGTTCTCGCTTGCTTCGGGATCTTCGAGAATTGCAGCTACCTGTTTTTGATGCTCGGGTCGGAGTAAAAATGAACAATCGCGGAAAGCAATTTTAGAAAGATAGGTAAGTCCTTCTTTCTCGACGTACAAAATCTCTTTCCCTTTAAAAGTTTCGGAATGAATGTAATCGCGAGTGAGTAGGAAATATTCTGTATTATCTTCGCTTAACTCGAATAATGGTTGATAGTGAAATTCGGGTGTTGCCATAATTATAAAATTTTATCGATTTCGCTAATGGGTTGGCCAACAATAGCCTTAGTATCTGTAACAATAATTGGTCGTTGAAGTAGGCGAGGATTTTCGCTTAAAATTTTTATCCATTCCTCATCAGAGATGTTTTTATCTTTAAGCTCTTTCTTGTACATTTCCTCTTGAGTTCGAACAAAATCAATAGGTCGTAATCCCGATTTATGAATAATTTCTTGAATCTCATCAAAGGAAATGCCCTTTTCAAGGTACTTTACAATGGTAAAATCTTTGACTTTATTTTGTAAATAGGCAAGCCCCGCGCAGCTTTTTTTGCATCGAGGGTTGTGGTATATTTTTATCATGGTTATAATTCTTTTAAATCCTTCCGGTAGTTAACTATCTCATTACTTCCACCATATTCCATAAGATAAGCTTTTATAAATGCGTCGAGATCGCCATCGAGCACATCCTGAGCGTTAGAAGTTTCGTAATCGGTTCGTAAATCTTTAACAAGTTTGTAGGGATGAAGAACATAGTTTCGGATTTGCGAACCCCATTCTATTTTCATTTTTTTACCTTCGAGTTCAGCCTGTTTTTCTCTACGTTTTTGCAGTTCGAGTTCATACAGCATTGATTTTAGGATTCGTAGGGCATTTTCTTTGTTTTTCAGCTGCGATCGATCTTCCTGGTTTTCGATTACAATGCCGGTTGGTGCGTGACGAAGTCGAACTGCTGTTTCAACTTTATTAACATTTTGTCCGCCTGCACCCGATGAACGGTAGGTTTCCCATGTAATATCGGCAGGGTTAATCACAATTTCGATAGTATCGTCGATAAGGGGTGATACGAATACGGACGCAAAAGAAGTGTGTCGACGGGCATTCGCATCGTAAGGTGAAATACGAACCAAACGATGAACACCATTTTCACCTTTCAAATAGCCATAAGCATATTCTCCATCTATTTCAAGGGTAGCCGATTTAATACCAGCTTCTTCGCCTTTAAGGATGTCGATAATTCTCACTTTGTACCCATGTCGTTCAGCATATCGAAGATACATGCGCATAAGCATTTCTGCCCAGTCCTGACTTTCGGTTCCACCAGCACCACTGTTTATTTTCAGAATAGCTCCAAAACGATCTTCCTCGTTACGTAACATATTGCGCATTTCGAGGTCTTCGATTGCTGCAAGGGTTTCGGTGTACTGGCGGTCGAGTTCTTCTTCGGTAGCTTCGCCGGCTTCTAGAAATTCGGCCATTAGTTCCAGATCATCCACAGCAGCTTTTACTTTGTCGTAAGCTGTTGTCCATTGTTTTAGACTGGCTATTTTTTTTAGCTGTTGTTCGGCTGCTTTAGGGTCGTCCCAAAAATTGGGTGCGTGAGTTTTTTGTTCTTCTTCCTCAATTTCAATCCGCTTCGTATCGATGTCAAAGATACCTCCTGAGGGCTTCCTCGCGTTGTTTTAAGGATTTAATCTGTTCGTCCGTTACCATCTTGTACATGCATTTGAGTATGCAAAGGTACAAGAAAATATTCTGATATGAAAAGGGTTGCTTATACGTGTTAATGCAAATTTGTAAAAAAGTAACTCAAATTATGCCGGAAGCTCAAAAGTGAATTTACTTCCTTCTCCTACAGTACTTTCGACGTATATGCGTCCCTTATGTATACCTATAAGCTCCTTGCATAAAAGTAATCCCAATCCACTTCCTTTTTCATTTTGAGTTCCAATAGTAGAGCGAGCAGAAGTTGTAAAGAGTGTTGCTATTATTTCTGGTTTTATCCCTTTTCCATTATCTTCTACACAGATTTTTAGCCTATCGGTTAATGTTTCTGCTTTTATTTTTACAACTCCACCTTCCTGTGTAAATTTTATAGCATTGCTTAGCAAATTTCTTAGTATTGTTTTGACAATATTTTTGTCGACTTTCCATTCAATATTTTCATCTATTTCGTTTTGTAAAAATATGTTTTTGTTTTGGGCATGATTTAATAAGAGCTCAATCGTTTCATTGGCTAATGCTGCTACATTTTGTGGAGATGGGTTAAAGCTAATTTTTCCGGTTTGTGATCGCGACCATTCGAGTAAATTTTCAAGAAGCTCGTTGGCACTTTGTCCCGATTCGTATAGCATTTTAGCAAATTCTACTACATTTTCGTTACTATAAGTTTTACTGTAAAGCATTTCCGAAATACCCATGATGGCATGCAGAGGATTCTTTAAATCGTGTGCAATGATAGAGAAAAACTTATCTTTGGTTGCGATCAGATCTTTAAGTTGTTTTTCATATTTTATTCTTTCCGTTATGTCGTTGATTAGAATAATTACACTTTTTTCTTTTTCATTTTTAACTATTCCCGAACGAGCTTCGAACCAGCGGGTTCCTTTTAGTGTTTCCAATTCGTATTCAATAATATGAGTTTTATCGGTTCCAATAGTTTTACTAATAAAACTCTCAAATAATTGTGCTTTTTCTGGAGGAAAGATTTCATTAACTTTACGATTAATTATATGTTGTCTTTCTGCATAGAGCAAAAGTTCATCGTGAGCCATAACTTCTGTAATAAGACCATCGGGGGTTGTAATAAGAAGTAGTACGGGTAGTGCCTGAAAAATACTGTTAAGATAATGTTGAGCTGCAATTAGTTTTTCTTCGTAATGCTTTTGTTGGGTAATATCTACTTTGATTG
>JAOAFU010000226.1 GCA_026416115.1 Bacteroidales bacterium
AATATACGATATACAGATAAAGGGAGGAGACTTTAAAAAGCATAATTCTAAAATAGAGGAATAAACGTTTACGTCGGTTTTTTAAAATTGAGAAGGGACTATAAATATTAAAAAGCATCGTCTCTCGTTGCTAAACCAAACAACTATTTTGAAATAATCAATATACATAAGTACATTAAATGTAATGCCACCATTATCTGTACGATTTATTGGGTTCAAAACATTTTTATAATTTATTAAATTTTTTATAATTTTCCAAACAACCTTAATAAAAAGATTATGAATATACGTTTTATTTATAGCTCAAGAAATCTATCAGATCTCCAATATGTTACCCATTTTAGATTTAGAAATTTTCTCATGCTATTAATATTACTTTTATTTATATGTGGTTGCAACAAGAAAGATAATCCCGAATTTTCGAAGATATTAATCAAAGGCAGTGTTACAGGAGGCGTATCCAATAAAAAAGCTGGTTTGTTTATGGCCAATAACGAAGTTTCGCTCAGCGATGCGCAGAAAGTAATATTATTTTATAGTAGTGGTGATTATGACGTATTCAACGTAGTCAATGGTACGTTTACTGCAGGCGGCTATGAAGGCTCAGCTACAGCTGTTGTATTTGTAGGCAACGACAATTCGTATATTGGATGTTTGCAGGCTGGGAGTTTAAGCGTATTACCCTTGGTAAGCCTTAGAGATGGTGACAAAACAGTGATTGACCTTAGTTCGCTCACACTTGATGGAACGAATGTAATTCCTTCAAATAATCCTATTGGTAAGGAAATTGTCATGAATGAGGATGAGATAGAACGATTACGTCAATTTGGAGCGTTTTACGAATCACTCTCACAAAATATCGACTTAGATACTAATGGAAAGGCAGATATTATCGAAGACAAAGAGATACTGGTTAGCACAATACACGATATTTATGGTGGTAAATGGGGCTTAAACAATTCAGGTCCCCAAGTTATAAGCGAATCTAACTTTCACGTTAGTTACAGCATCCGTTTATGGGGAGGTAATTCGATTAAACCACAATCAAATACGGAGATAAACTTATCTGGCCCAGTGAACTCGCCTTATTCCAACATCGAACAATATCATTTTGCCGATGCTCCGGATGGTTTCATTGCATTTTTTCGACGTTCTGATTACATTCCTATGTCTCATGAAATGCCTTATGGGGACATATACCCACCTTTTAAGAACGGAAAGTATAAAATTACAGTAAACGATCAATCATATTCGTTCAACTATTATTCGGTTGATGCAAAATATCTTTTTGTATTAGCCATTCCTACCGTTCATACAAACGAGATGGACGAAGTCACTTATATATCTGTTGAATATAGAAATTTAGACGGGTCGTCGGTAAATGCCCAAAATTTTGTATACCAAACTATGGTTCAACTTAATGATAAAAACAGCCAAATTGAACAGATTGGTTTAAACTGGGAAAGTCCTAAGCATAAAACAAACACTGAGCTGTTTAACTTTGTTCCAACAAAAAAAATTTTAGTTTCCGATTTGGATCGCATAAATGTTTTTTACGTGGATCTTGTGGGAAATTCTTACAATATTTTCTTTACAAAATGAAAATGGTTAGTTAAACCTTATTTCTGTTTATATTATAGGATATTGTTAATATATTGAAATAATTCAACACATAAGAAATAGGGTTTTGTGCATGTGCTACAACTTGCTTTTCAATCGGTAGTTTCCAGCATCATTAAAGTTTTGCGATATTCATGACATGCCCAACTAGTAATTAGCCTTTTGAGGTATGAATTTTGTACGAAAGTTCGGCTTAGAGTGGGGGCATCATTTTCTGTTCGGCATAAAACTAATAGAAACAAATGAAAAGTAATCCTTGTTTTTACTCGGAAAATAATGAATTGGTTAACAGGCATTAGATTAATCGAAAAATATAATTTTGCAGGTATAAATTTTAGATTATGGCAAGGGAATCAAAACCTCATATTGGAATTTTTGGGCGAAGAAATAACGGAAAAAGTTCATTAATTAATGCTATAGCTGGCCACGATGTTGCAATAGTTTCCGACGTAGCAGGTACTACAACCGACCCTGTTAAA
>JAOAFU010000024.1 GCA_026416115.1 Bacteroidales bacterium
CCTTCCATAACTATACCCGGACGAAAAACTCTAAATCCAAATTGTTTAGCAACGAATGCTGGGATTTGATTGTCGAGCTGATAGGAATATTTTCCACCCCAAGCATTAAACTCCCAATCGACAATAGCTTTGGGTAATTTCCCGGAACGATTTATAACAAACGCAGGTCCGTGATCTCGACACCAAACATCGTTGGTAGGATGAATATAAAACTCTATCGATGAAATTTTAGCGCCAATAGCATTCAATAGTCCCGTGGCATTATTCTTAACCTGCTGAGAGGGTACTATAATCCTTACTTTTTCTACATCGGCGATATATTTAACAAATAGGGTATATGAAGGATATACTTCATTGAGTAAACCCGGAAATGAATCATCGAGATAAGGCCATGTTAACCAGGTGGCTTCATGAGGTTGCCATTCGGCAGGAAAGTAATAACCAAGCTGTTTAGGAGTTTCGTTCGTCATCTATATAACGCTTTAAAATGGGTTGATAGGTTTCGATTCTGCGGTCGCGAAGAAATGGCCAAATTGTTCTATAATACTGAATCTGGTCAAGGTCGATTTCCAGCACATTAACTATTTCTTCATCGTGGGGGGCTTGAAAAAGGATCGAACCAAAGGGATTAGCGACAAACGAGCCTCCCCAAAATTTGGTTACAGGCTCGGTACCTACCCTGTTTACTGCAACCACGTATACACCGTTGGCTACTGCATGGGCACGTTGTATTAGCTGCCATGCATTATACTGTTCGATGTTTATTTTTTCATTACTTTCTAACTCCCATCCAATAGCTGTGGGATAGAAAATAATTTCGGCTCCCATTAAGCTTACAATACGTGCCGCTTCGGGGAACCATTGATCCCAGCATATTAATACACCTATTGTTCCGTATCGTGTTCTGAAAACTCGATATCCCGTATCGGCAGGTGTGAAATAAAATTTTTCATAAAACCCAGGGTCGTCGGGGATATGATTTTTCCTATAATATCCTAAAATAGTTCCATCAGCATCAATTACTACAGCTGAATTATGAAAAAGCCCTCGAGCGCGTTGCTCAAAAATGGGAACAACTATTACAACCTCGTTTATTTTTGCAAAATCCTGCATTTTTTTTACCGTGGGCCCATTGAGCGGTTCGGCTAGATCGAAATACTTGTGATCTTCGGTGTGACAAAAATAAGGTGTAGCAAAGAGTTCTTGCAAACAAATAATTTGAGCCCCTTTTTCTACAGCAATTTTCATGCTGTCGATTGTACGTGCTATATTATAATCCTTATCAGCTGTACACGAAAGCTGAATTAAGCCAATTCTTACAGGATGCATTTTTTTGTTTTTGCAAAAGTAATAACTTCAGTGCATTTTACAATTGAACCCAAAGTTACTTTTTTTCAATCATTTTAAGTGTTTTGAGGTAGGCCTGCTTATATTTTTCGATTTCTTTAGGATGTTTCATACTCATAAACGATTCAAATTTACCGGTCATCTTTACTACCTCTCCGTTTTTTGTTTTTACACGCTTGATTATTTCTCTCTCAACAAAAGGATCGGCACCCATGGTCAACAGGAGGGTTATCATATTGATACTCTTGGCCTCGAATAAAGGTGTAGTGAATATAGCATTTTCGATACTTCTGTCTTTGTAGTTTACGTCTGCACCACGAGCAATTAGTTTATCGGCCAGATGAATATTATCGCCTATTACCGCCCAAATAAGAGTCTTATTGAGTTGGTCAGGGTCTAAAATAGAATGAAAATTTTTGATGCTTGGAAGATTTTTTACAATTTCTGGAAGTTCATCAAACTTATTCATCCACAACTCAAGGGTTTTGAGGTTTTTTAGCTCTGTAAAACTACTGGGCAAGCTCGATAGCTGATTAATAGATAGTATGAGACGGTTAAGATTTTTTAATTTTCCAATGGAATCTGGAAGCATACTAATTTGATTAGCCATCAAGTTGAGTACCTTTAAGTTTGTAAGATTGGCTATTTCATTATCGATTATTTGTATTTCATTTGCTTCCAGTGTCAGAACTTCGAGGGTTGTAATCTTGTATACAACTTTAGGAATTCTTTTCAATTTGTTAAAACCAAGATGCAACTCGCGCAAGTGCTTTAAATTTGCTATCTCATCTGGCAGGTCGGTTAACTGATTATAACTAAAATCAAGAATCTCAATTTTTTCTGCACAATCGATATAGGCTGGTATTTTGTCAATTTGTTTGTGGTTGATTTTCAGTTGCGTTATGCTGCTTATTGCCGAATCATCCTTGAGTGAATCGATTCTATATTTCGAAATCCAGGAAAACAGACGTCTCCTTTTTCTTTTTTTACTTCCCGATCCAACCCAAAAAATCATGTTTATGATGTTTGACCGCCAAAGATAGCTGAAATTTTATTAAAATTTATGAAAACATTTTTTATTGTATACATTTATGGTTAATTGCATACCTTTCACTTTACTCTTTACAAAAAATCTATCTTTGTGCACTTTTGTTGATTATTTTAATTGTATGGTGGCATTATGTGACATAGAGCTTAGCTTCGGAGGACGTGAGCTTTTCAGAGGTATTAGTTTTACAGTAAATCCCAAAGATCGCATCGGGCTTGTTGGAAGAAATGGAGCAGGAAAATCAACCTTGCTCAAAATGTTAGCTGGACAATGTTCACCAGACAAAGGCCAAATCACGTACCCATCAGAATTTAAAGTGGGGTATTTGCCTCAACAGTTGAGTGTACATAATCAGTATACAGTGATTGAAGCAACTATGCAAGCTTTTGCCGAAATCATTTCTATTCGCGAACAGATTGAGCTTTTGGAAAAACAATTGGCCGAGCGTACCGATTATGATAGCGAAAGTTATCATCAACTCATTCATCGTTTGACCGAGCTTAACGAATTATTTCTGTTTCACGATGGTGACCAAATGCGTGGAAGAGCTGAGCGTACACTCATGGGTTTAGGTTTTAAAGTTTCTGATTTTGATCGGCCCACTTCTACTTTCTCTGGCGGTTGGCGTATGCGTATCGAATTAGCGAAAATTTTGCTTCGGCCTTCAAACTTGCTTCTTCTCGATGAACCAACCAATCACCTGGATATTGAATCGATTGCTTGGCTCGAAAACTTTCTCGCCACTTATCCAGGTGCAGTTATTGTAGTTTCTCACGACCGAAAGTTTCTCGACACTGTTACCAATCGAACACTCGAACTTTCACTCGGAAAAATTTTCGATTACAAGGCAAACTATTCTCAATATATCCAGCTTAAAGCAGAGCGTAGAGAACAACAATTAGCAGCTTTTCAGAATCAGCAAAAGCTTATAGCCGACACTCAGGAGTTTATCGAACGTTTTAGATACAAAGCTACAAAAGCCACACAGGTACAATCACGTATAAAGCAGCTCGAAAAACTTGAAATTGTCGAAATAGAGTCCGACGATATTAAAAGTCTAAATATTCGTTTTCCCAATCCTATACCTTCCGGAAAATTGGTACTCGAATTGAAAAATATAAGTAAATCTTTCGCTAATCATACAGTCATAAAAAATATTAATCTTACTCTTGAACGAGGCGAGCGTGTCGCTTTTGTGGGGAAAAATGGCGAAGGGAAAACCACACTCTCAAGAATAATTGTTGGACAACTCGATTATGAAGGTCATTTGAAACTTGGTCACAATGTCAAAATAGGCTATTTTGCTCAAAATCAGGACGAACTATTCGATGAAGAACTAACAGTTTTTGAAACTATCGACCAGGTAGCTGTTGGTGAAATTAGAACAAAAATTCGTGATATCCTTGGGGCATTTCTCTTTAGCGGCGACGATATTCAAAAAAAAGTAAAAGTATTGAGCGGAGGTGAACGTTCAAGGCTTGCCATTGCTCGCTTACTTCTCGAACCCTATAATTTATTAGTTCTCGACGAACCTACCAACCACCTCGATATGCGATCAAAAGATATCCTCAAGCAGGCCCTACTTAATTATGAAGGTACCCTTATTTTGGTGTCTCACGATCGCGATTTCCTCGATGGTCTGGTTAACAAAATTTATGAATTCAGAGATCAGAAAATTTTCGAACATATTGGAAGCATATACGAGTTCCTTGAAAAGAAAAAAATTGAATCACTTTCCGAATTACAAACGAGTAAGTCTAAAGTAATTGAAAATACTAACTTTGCTTCGTCAAATAAAAAAAATTATTACTTCGAAAAAAAAGAATTTGATAAGGAAATTAAAAAAATTCAAAAAAATATTCTCGAGACAGAGCACTTGATAAATCAGCTCGAAAACCAGCTTGCCGATATGAATAATTTATTGGCTACCAATCCACCTTCAGACCAGCTTTTCTTTGATAATTATCAAAAGATAAAACATCAAATTGCCGAACAAATGGACAGCTGGGAGAAGCTTCATACTCAACTCGAAGAACTTATGCTTCAAAAGGAAAATTATATCCAAAAAACTAAATCATGAGTAAATCGCAAATTATTTATGGAATTCATGCAGTTCTAGAAGGCATTAGAGCAGGGAAGGAAATTGAACGAATAGTATTAAAAAAAGAATTTACAGGACCAGCTTTGGGCGAAATTTTGAAATATTGCCGCGAACAGCATATACCCTATCAGTTTGTTCCTGCTGTGCGACTTGATAAAATAACCAGTAAGAACCATCAAGGGGTAATAGCTTTTGTCTCACAAATTTCTTATCAACCCATCGAACAAATTGTACCTCAGCTGTATGAACAAGGAGAAGTCCCTTTTCTTTTAGTTCTCGATCATATTACCGATGTCCGAAATTTTGGCAGTATTGCTCGAACAGCCGAATGTGCCGGAGTACATGCCATTATCGTTCCAGAAAAGGGAACTGCACTTGTTAATGCCGATGCTATTAAAACTTCATCGGGAGCACTTCATACCATTAATGTATGCAGAGTGCCTCAATTAGTTTCAACACTAAAATATCTTAGGGATAGTGGAATAATGCTATTTGCTGCAACAGAAAAAGGAACACAACTTTATACCGAAATAGATTATTCTAAACCGTCTGCTATTATTATAGGTTCGGAAGGTAAAGGAATCAGTCCCGAAATTCTTCGTATTTGCCACTCTCATATCCGTATACCTGTATTAGGAAAGATCAGCTCTCTCAATGCTTCAGTTGCTACAGGTATTATTCTTTACGAAAAAGTCCGACAGCAATTAACAAGGGATAATTCTGGAACTAATTAAAATTTGTTGATACAACAATATTAATGCTATATCCCGCATATTTATTAAATTGCGTCCTCAAAATTTTTGGCCGAATGAAAAACAAAATGGCTTATTTTCAGAAAGTTGCGTTGTTTCCTTTGTCATTTATCTATGGAATTATTGTGTGGATAAGAAATATGCTTTTTGATTTAAATATTTTGCCTTCTAAAGAGTACGATATTCCTATTATTTCTGTTGGAAACCTAACTGCTGGAGGGACAGGAAAGACCCCTCATGTTGAATATTTAATCAATCTGCTCACTAAAAATTTTGTTGTCGCCACTTTAAGCAGAGGATATAAACGCAAAACAAAAGGTTTTTTTCTTGTTCACGAGAATTCTACAGCTTCTCAAGTAGGAGACGAACCTCTGCAAATAAAAAGAAAATATAAGGAGGTCGCTGTTGCAGTAGATGCAAAACGAACCCGAGGAATTGAAAAACTACAAAAACTCATACCAAACTTACAGGTAATTATTCTCGACGATGCCTACCAGCACAGATATGTTAAGCCCGGTATTTCGATACTGTTAGTAAATTACAATCGCAATATTTTTGATGATACTCTATTGCCTTCTGGAAGATTAAGAGAACCAGCTTCGGCTCGCGATAGAGCCGATATCATAATTGTTACCAAATGTCCCGAAAACATTAAACCCATAGAATTGCGCTTACTCGAAAAAAAACTTATTCAATATGCATACCAGAAGGTTTTCTTTACACGAACAATCTACCAGCCTCTTTCTTCGGTTTTTTTTCCCGAGAAGAGTGTTATTCCAGTGGAAGAATTAGCTTCACAAACTAACGAAATTATTGTAGTTACCGGTATTGCAAATAATGACGAGATGGTGCTATATCTTCAGCGATTTTTCACAACAGTTCATGTCTTTCAATTCCCCGATCATTATCACTATAGTGCCCGCGATCTTCACGAAATAATTGAGCTTTTCGGCGAGATTGCTGAAAAAAAGAAATGTTTTCTGATTACTACAGAAAAAGACGCAACTAAAATTGCTGATTTTTCTTCGCTCGAAGATGAAATTAAAAATGCTTTTTATTATCTCCCGATTCAGATAGAATTTATGGAGAATAAACAAGAATTGTTCGATACATATATATATAATTATGTTCATAACAACCGACCCGATAATATCTTGCATAAAAAGGAAGAAAAGAAAAAAAGCGAACTTCCTTTTCTTTATTTTGAAAAACCTAAAAATTTATCATGATAGAAAACATAATTTGATGGATATATATTTAATGTCCACATTATCAATAATTTACAAATATACCCAGGGATAAATATCTTATAAGATTTAAAAAAATATTTTTCTGACATATTGATATTTAAAAAAAAAATCTACCTTTGCAACCCATTTTGAATATTAACTATTGATAAATATCTTAATATATGCCTACAATACAACAGTTGGTTCGAAAAGGAAGAGCTAAATTGGAATCGAAAAGTAAGGCGCCTGCACTTACGGGATGTCCTCAACGTCGAGGAGTATGCACACGTGTATACACCACTACCCCGAAGAAACCCAATTCGGCTATGCGTAAAGTAGCCCGTGTACGTTTAACCAATGGAATAGAAGTAACAGCTTACATTCCAGGCGAAGGACATAACCTCCAGGAACATTCAATTGTTTTGGTTCGTGGTGGTCGTGTGAAAGATTTACCAGGTGTACGTTATCACCTTATAAGGGGAACACTCGATGCTGCCGGTGTTGAAGGACGTAAGAAAGGCCGTTCATTATATGGGGCAAAGAGGCCCAAACCTGGAGCTGCACAAGCCGCTGGTGCTAAGAAAAAATAATAATTTAAGGGCTTTTAAACAGTGATACTAAAATGAGAAAGTCAAAACCAAAAAAAAGAATACTGTTACCCGATCCTAAGTACAATGATGTACTTGTTACTCGTTTTGTAAATAATTTGATGAAAAAGGGTAAAAAAGGTATTGCCTATCGGGTATTTTACGAAGCCATCGATATTATTGCTGAAAAGAACAAAGACAACGATAAAAGCGCACTTGATATTTGGAAAAAAGCGCTCGATAATATTACCCCTCAGGTTGAAGTAAAGAGCCGTCGAATCGGCGGAGCTACTTTCCAAGTACCACAGGAAGTACGTCCCGATCGTAAAGTTTCTTTGGCCATCAAGCACATGATCTTGTTTGCCCGTAAACGTTCTGGTAAATCTATGGCCGAAAAACTTGCAGCGGAAATTATGGCTGCCTACAACGAAGAAGGTGGTGCATTTAAGAAAAAAGAAGATATGCATAAAATGGCCGAAGCTAACAAGGCTTTTGCATTTTTTAGATTTTAAGTGAATTTGTTTTAATTAGTGTAGTGTAAGATTGCTTAGTTAAGATTAGGAAGGATTAGTAAAATGGCACGTGATCTTAGGTTGACAAGAAATATTGGTATAATGGCTCATATCGACGCCGGTAAAACAACTACTACCGAGCGTGTACTCTATTATACTGGAGTAAATTACAAAATAGGGGAGGTACATGATGGCGATGCTACAATGGACTGGATGGTTCAGGAGCAAGAACGCGGTATTACCATCACCTCAGCAGCTACAACATGTTTCTGGAAATATAACAATCAGGAGTATAAAATCAATATAATCGATACCCCGGGGCACGTTGACTTTACCGTAGAAGTCGAACGTTCATTGCGTGTACTCGATGGTGCAGTTGCTCTTTTCTGTGCTGTTGGTGGTGTTGAACCTCAGTCCGAAACTGTTTGGCGGCAGGCCAATAAGTACAACGTACCTCGTATCGGTTTTGTAAATAAAATGGACCGTACGGGTGCCGATTTTTTCGAAGTGGTTCAGCAGGTGCGCGATCGCCTTGGAGCTAATGCCATCCCTTTCCAAATTCCCATCGGTGCAGAAGAAAAGTTTGTCGGTGTAGTCGATCTTTTCGAAAATAAAGCGCATATTTACGACCCAAGCGATCCTAAAGGCGAGCGCTTTCATATTGTCGATGTACCTGAGGATTTACGCGAAACAGCTAACACCTACCGCGATCAGCTCTTAGAGGCAATTTGCGAACACGATGATACACTTCTCGAAAAATTCTTCGAAGACAAAAATTCACTCACTGTAGAAGAACTAAAAAAAGCCGCTCGCAAAGCTACCATCGAGATGAAAATCACACCTATGCTTTGTGGCGCATCGTTTAAAAATAAAGGAGTACAACAGCTACTCGATGCTGTGGCTGCTTACTTACCAAGTCCTCTCGATCTACCCGACATCGAAGGTACCAACCCCGATGCGAACGAGCTCATTACTCGTAAACCGGATGAAAACGAACCTCTTACAGCACTTGCATTCAAAATTATGACCGATCCTTTTGTGGGTAGGTTGGCTTATCTGCGAGTATATGCAGGAACTATTACCGCAGGTTCCTATGTATTAAATACCCGAACGGGAAAAAAAGAAAGAATCGCCCGTTTGTTCCAAATGCATGCAAATAAACAGAATCCAAAAGATATTATTGAAGCAGGCGATATTTGTGCTGCTGTCGGATTTAAAGACATTCGCACAGGTGATACACTTTGCGACGAAAAACACCCTATCGTACTTGAGTCGATGACATTCCCCGAACCAGTTATCGGGGTTGCTGTCGAACCTAAAACTCAGGCCGATGTCGACAAATTAGGTATGGCACTCTCAAAGTTAGCCGAAGAAGACCCAACTTTTAAAGTTAAAATTGACGAAGATTCTGGTCAAACTATCATAAGCGGCATGGGTGAGCTTCACCTCGAAATTATTATTGATCGTCTACGTAGAGAGTTTAAGGTTGAATGTAACCAAGGCGCTCCTCAAGTTGCTTATAAAGAAGCTATTACAATTCCAGTTGAACATCGAGAGGTATTTAAAAAGCAAACCGGTGGACGTGGTAAATATGCCGACATCGTGGTACGTGTAGAACCTGCCGATCCAGGTGTTACTGGTTTACAGTTTATTAACGAGGTTAAAGGTGGAAATGTTCCGAAAGAATATATTCCTGCTGTTGAGAAAGGATTTAAAGAAGCTATGGCAAATGGTGTACTTGCAGGCTATAGTATGGATAGTCTGAAAGTTACTTTGCTCGATGGATCATATCACCCTGTTGACTCAGACTCACTATCTTTCGAAATTTGTGCCAAAAATGCCTTTAAAGAAGCCTGTGCAAAGGCAAAACCTATATTACTCGAACCTATAATGAAGCTCGAAGTGGTCACCCCCGAAGAATATATGGGAGATGTGATAGGTGACCTTAACAAACGACGCGGTACTATTGAAGGCATGGAAATGAAAGCAGGCGGTAGAGTTGTGCGTGCTAAAGTACCTCTTGCCGAACAATTCGGATATGTAACAGTACTTCGTACCCTAACATCTGGGCGTGCTACAAGCAGTATGGAATTCTCTCATTATCAGCAGGTTCCGCCAGCTATTGAGAAAGAAATTCTCGAAAAAATTAAAGGTAAAGCTACTGTAAACTAAAAAATTCCACTATACAATGAGCCAGAAAATTCGCATCAAGCTTAAATCTTACGATCATAATCTGGTCGATAAATCGGCCGATAAGATTGTTAAAACTGTAAAAGCTACTGGAGCTGTAGTGAGTGGCCCAATACCACTACCAACCCATAAACGTATATTTACAGTTTTACGATCACCATTTGTAAATAAGAAATCCCGTGAACAATTTGAACTGAGTTCATACAAGAGACTCATTGACATCTATAGTTCTACTCCTAAAACTGTCGATGCACTTATGAAGCTCGAGTTACCTAGTGGAGTAGAAGTAGAAATTAAAGTATAATTTTAAAATTAGCGAACGATGCCTGGTTTAATTGGTAAAAAAATTGGGATGACATCCCTCTTTACTGAAGATGGTAAAAATATACCGGTAACCATTGTACAAGCTGGTCCTTGTGTTGTAACACAGGTAAAAACACTTGA
>JAOAFU010000011.1 GCA_026416115.1 Bacteroidales bacterium
CGTTTTACATCGAATGGGTTGAAGTAGCGTATATCCGACCAACAATTACCTGCTTCGGCAAATAGGGTTCCGTAAATTGTAGCTTGTTCTTTAAGCGTAATAGGATATCGCAGTTCGGCAGTAAACCGGTCATAGATTCGACCTGCATATATTCCCTTTTCAGTTGGCGTTAATGCTTCGTCGGTGTATCCTCGCATGGGTATGATTTCGGAATTGGTAATATTGTAACTCATCATTCCGCTTCCTCCCATATTATACTGCTCTACGGGTGCATAACCTGTCGATTTTTTATATCTACCCAATATACCAAAATTTGCACGGGTCATAAATACTAAATTACCAACTAGGGTCATGTATGTTTCGGCGCGTAATGTCCATTTATGAAATTCTGCCCATTTGTATTTCTCAGATGGAGATAGCTTCGAGTAGTCCTTGTTATTTAACAATGAATATGGCGGTGTAAGTTTTAAACCAATCGAGAACCACGAACCTGTTCTTGGATAAATATATTGATCGAGTGAATTACGTCCAAAGTTTACGCTGTAATAGATACTATTGATGCTACCAGTTGAGTCATTGTAGACAATAGGATATTTCCGAAACTTATAGCGGTCGATACCTACCGATTGTTGCAAGGTGAAATAATCATCGGGCCATTTAAGACGTTTACCCAGACTTACGCTTGCTCCCATAATATCGAAATACGAGTCGGTAGCTTGAATTAGTTGTTTGATGCTATTGTATTCGACTCGGTTGTAATGGCTATAGAAAAGTGTAAGAGAAAAAGCGTTGGGTTTTTTACCGCCAAACCATGGATCGGAGAAAGTTGAGCTTAACGACATATATTGTTTGCCATTGGTTTGGAAACGGAAGCTTAGCGATTGGCCATCGCCCGAAGGTACTGGTCTCCATTCTTTCCAATTGAAGAAATTACGGTAAGAGAAGTTGTTAAAGCTAATACCGATTGAACCAATAAAACGATAATAACCACCCCATCCACCCGAAAGTTCTAACTGATCGCTGGCACGCTCGGTAAGTTTGTATTGTAGATCTACAGTACTATTGGCAGGATTAGGAATGGGAACTGGCTCAATTTTTTCGGGTTCGAAAAGGCCTAAAGTTGCTAACTCACGAACACTACGTACTATGTCAGATTTGCTAAAGAGCTCTCCAGGCAAGGTTCGCAGCTCTCGACGAGCAACATGTTCGTTTGTTTTAGTATTTCCAGTTATGATGATAGAATTAAAGGTAGCTTGCTTTCCTTCATAGATTCGCATTTCAAAATCAATTGAGTCATTCTCAATTTTTGTTTCTACAGGAGTTACATTAAAAAACAGATAGCCATTATCGAGGTACAACGAGGATACAGCATCGTCGTCGCTTTGAAGGCGTTTGTCGAGTGTTTTCTGGTTAAATACATCACCTTTTTTTATGCCCAATATATTTGATAACATGTCGGAAGGGTACTTGGTGTTACCTACCCAATTAATATTTCGGAAAAAATATTTTCGGCCTTCGTAAATATTGATATGAAGTATAATTCGTTTGTCAGAAATCATCTCGATAGAGTCGGAAAGAATTTTAGCGTCGCGGAAACCTTTTTCATTGTAAAGGTCGATAATTTTAGCCTTATCGTCTTGATATTTAGGTTCGATATATTTCGATGAATTCCAGAATTTCCAGTCGCGACGTTTAGTGTCTTTCATGGCTCTTCTAAGGGTTGAAGATTTTATGTTCTGGTTGCCAGTAAAAACAATATCTTTGATTTTAACCCGCTTGTTTTTTGTAATTTTAACATTAAGACTAACAGCATTAGGTCGTGCTGTATCGGGCTGATAGTTGATCTCCACCTGAACGTTAAAAAAACCTTTTTCGCGATAAAATTTTCGGACAATAGTTACAGCGTCATTGATAACATTTTCGGTTAGCTGGCTTCCGACACGGAAATTGAGCTTTTCTTTCAGATCTTTTTGATCCGATTTGCTCACCCCTTCAATAGTAAAATTAGCGATTCGAGGACGTTCCTTAAGATAAATATCAATCGCCACACGATTTCCTGAGGTAATCTGGTAGGTAACCTTTACATCTTCGAATAGGCCATGTTCCCAGAATTTTCTAACAATTTTACTTATTTCATCACCGGGAAGTGTAATTGATGTTCCTGTAGCAAGTCCCGACATGTTGGCTAGTACCCGTTGATCGAGATAGCGCACGCCTGAAATGGTAACTGTATCGATAATGTACTCTTTTGGTTTTGCGTAGTCGGCAACAATAGTTGAGTCGACATTGGTATCGTTAGAAAAAGCATTGGAAATGGTAAGTGCAAGAACAAAAGTTGAAAAAATTCTCCGAAAGCTCATTTTATTAAGATTAAGCATAAAATTGTCCTAAATAAACGCAAACATAATGGAAAAAATGATACAAGCATTGTTAAATTCGTTAAGAGTTGTTATTTGGTACAGTAGAGGTTTCGTTAACCAGTTGATCGCTTGTTTTACCGAATCGCCGTTCACGTTTTTGGAAGTCGAGGATGGCCTCAAAAAAGTTTTCTTTTCGAAAATCGGGCCAAAGGATAGGGGTAAAATATAGTTCGGTATAGGCTATTTGCCAAAGTAAAAAATTGCTTATTCGATATTCTCCGCTGGTACGAATGAGCAGTTCGGGATATGGCATAAAACTGCTTTGCATATATTGGTAGAGTGTGTTTTCGTTAAGTTTGTCGGGGGTTATTTTGCCTTCATTGGCATCTTGTATTATGTTTTTGACTGCATGAACAAGTTCCCAGCGACCACTGTAACTGAGTGCAAGTACAAGCGAGAGACCTGAATTTGTAGATGTCAGGTCGATGGTATTTCGCAGTTGATGGTGAACGTTAGCTGGGAGGCTTTCGAGGTCGCCAATAGCTAGTAGGCGAACATTATTTTCTTGCAAAGTTTTGACTTCGGAATTTAGTGTAGAAATTAGCAAGTGCATAAGTGCATTAACCTCGTTTTGAGGTCGTTTCCAGTTTTCGGTTGAGAAAGCATAAAGCGTCAAAAATTTAATTCCCAATTCTGCTGCCGCTTCAACAGTCTCTCGAACGGCTTTTACGCCATTTTGGTGACCAAAAATGCGTTGATTTCCTTTTTTCTTTGCCCAACGCCCATTTCCATCCATAATCACAGCTACATGCTGTGGCAATTTATTCCTGTCGATTTTGTCCTTAATTTCCATCTATTCTTTTTTATATGCAGGACATTCCTGTTTAGTAGTAAATACTTTATAAGTAACAAAAAGATTGGCAAAGGAGAACCAATCGTTATTGTGCCAACGCGATTTCATGGTGGCAGGCACCTCGTTCTCCACCCCATCTATACGGTCGTTAAACAGTTTTCTGTAGTTCCACTGTATGCCCAAGCTCCAATATCTTCCAAGGGTAGTTCTTACACCAATTGCAATTGGCCACGACACCATTAGGCTTTTAACTTGCGATCGAGTAGCAAAGTCGAGAGCTGCACCACTCGAAATAAATGGACTGAATGAAACCTTACGGGGTGCAAATTTAAGGGGTAAAAAGTTGAATTCGAATTGTAGAGCAAAATCAAAAGCAGGTGTAGCGAAAGAAGCATTTCGCCTTTGCTGATAATCATCGATAAAATCTGCATCGCTCGCACGGAGCCTTACATAATTGGCTTCAAACTTTAAAACATGCCTCATGTTTAAGTTGTGCCGGAAAGTAATACCCAAATCAATTCCAGGTGAATAGAAAGGGATTGTTGGGTTAATGTCGCCCATATAATAGCCAGCTCCCAGTGCTATTCCCAAATCGGCTTTCGATTGTGAGTGCAATAGCATACTGGGAAAAACTAAAACAATTATCGATATGATCCTTTTTTTCACCCCTTATTTTTTTGCAAATGTAATGTTAAATTCTTCAAAAAATGAACTTTGTCAGATCAATTGCTTATTAAACGTTTGATATATTAAAATATTCTTTTGGCCAAATTTTAACGATTCCTTTAAAAGATTATTTAATTACCACTATTTTTGAAAAAAATATTGGAACAATATTAATCTATTAATTTCGGGTTTTACATATATGGCAAAAAGAAAAAAAACAAAAGATTTCTCATCCGAAGAAAATGATCGTGATTCAGTAGGAAGACAGGAAAAATTTAAAGTTATTAGCGGAGTATTATTGCTTTTTGTAGCTCTGTTTCTTTTTCTGTCATTAATCTCTTATTTTTTTAGCTGGAAGAATGATCAAAGTTTTGCTAAACAAGATATTACCTCCGATGCCGTTGTTTTGAACTGGGGTGGCAAATTGGGAGCTCGTTTAGCCTTTTTATTATTCGATCGTTCGTTTGGTATTTCTAGTTTGGGAATACCATTTTTATTTCTTGTACTAGGACTTAAATTTTTGGGGTATAAAAAACTCTCTTTGAAGCGAACATTAATTGTTGTCCCTATAGGAATAATTCTTTTTTCAATATCATTAGGCTATTTTCTAGGAGACATGGATGGTTTTCTGGGCAGCGGTTTAGGTGGTGCTATGGGATATTATGTCTCACATCAGTGGTTTAATACGCTTTTGGGGAAAGCTGGAGCAGGTTTGCTCGTCATCTTTTTACTTATATTTTATTTTACTGTTTCGTCGGTTGCTTTTTCGAGGTGGTTTACGCAAAAGATGCGTTTGCTTTTTAGTGTAGGTAGGCATGGCGAACCTACAACAGTTTCTGCCGAAAAACTGGATTCTGACGACCTTTCAAAAAACAGTATAACACCTTCGGAAGATTTTACAAAGCAGGT
>JAOAFU010000118.1 GCA_026416115.1 Bacteroidales bacterium
TAGTCGACTTATCGTAAACAATAAGTAAACAATAAATAAACGATAAATAAACACAATATAAAATTTGCCAGTAAAAGAAAGCTTCTTGTAATTTAACATGTGATATACTTTTCGTTAAAATGAAATTACAAAAGACTTAAAAAAGTCGAAAACTAATAATATAAAAAATGTTAAAAAAGTTCAGGGAGTCTTTTTCTTTGAAAAGCATCCACATAGCTAATTTCGGAAGCATTATAAATGTCGACCATTTGAGAACGAGCATAATGAGCAATTTCCCAATAAGTTCTAAGAGCCTTTGCAATGGACTCAAATTGTTCGTGTATCCGCGAAGGTCTGTTGCCAAGCATCACGGGTATAGGGGGGGACGACTCGTCGTAAAAATGATCATCCTTCAAACACAATACGTTTTCATCGGTAAGAAAAAGATTTCGATGCCACGAGTGATCGGCACCTAATAATATGATACGCTTAAACCCCAAATTAATAGCCAGAATTAGACTTGGTATCAGAACATTCTGTCGGGATAAAATTCCTAGGTTGTATTTAAGTAGTAAATGAACCAAACCCGAGAAGCCTTTAACAACAGTAGAATTATAAACCTGAATGGAGATAAATGGGTGAGATAATAGGTTTTGTCGTTTCTTTTTAAAAACTTTATAGCCCT
The DNA here is from genome assembly GCA_026416115.1 of Bacteroidales bacterium. Lineage (GTDB taxonomy): Bacteria > Bacteroidota > Bacteroidia > Bacteroidales > DTGW01 > JAKPGM01. The sequence continues at coordinate 665 of JAOAFU010000118.1, forward strand.
CAACAGGAATAAATAAAGTCATATTCCAGTTGGTTTTTTTTGCCAAGGCTTCTAAAGTATTATCGACAAAATTTTGTGTTTTGGTACGAAGATTTTCGGACCAAAAAGCTGCATCGGCCAATACATAATAAGATGGTTTAAGTTGTTCAAATGCATCAGAAAGTGCAAAACCATTTACACATAGTACTGGCTTTTGCTTTAAGATATCAATATCTCTTTCAAGGTTAACCGAGAGAGACGGTCCGTTGCCTAAAACTATCACCTCATCGCTCTCTTCATGCTTTTTAAAGCGAATAAACCACCTTGAAAAGAATATTATTCTCAAACATGTTATGCACGATAAAAAAATACGCTTAACAAATAAAAAAAAACTATAAGTCATGGTATCATCCTATTTTGTAGTAAAAATTCGGCAAAAGCCCAATCTAATTCATCGTCGAGATCGACAGAGTAAACCCGCTCCATCTCATATTTTCTGATTCTATCGAATTGCTGCAAATTTTTTTTAAGCAAGCTTGCCGTATTCATTACATAAATTGAGCCATTAAATTCATATACCTTAGGACAATCCTGACGACGGGTAAAATTAGCCTGTTTCGATTTTACAAGGAATCCTTCGGAGTTTTCCTCGAAAAGCACATAGTAAGGATTCGACTTTGTTTCGAATACCGATACTACCATATCTATATCCTGCGAAAATAATCCAATAGCTTCTAAAATATGATGAGAACGTCGAAAAGGAGAGGTAGGCTGTAGTAACACAACAATATCATACTTAATCCCTTTGGAATGATAAAAATTCAAAGCATGAAGTATTACTTCGTAAGTGGGCGTTGTATCTAAAGCTAACGAAGCAGGACGGATGAAAGGAACCTTTAAACCGACTCTCTCTACAATAGAGACAATCTCTTCATCATCGGTCGAAACACAAATATGTTCATCCGATGTTAGTTGTCTGGCAATATCAACTGAGTATAAGATCAGAGGTTTACCTCCAAGTGGTCGAATATTTTTTCGAGGAATACCTTTTGACCCCCCTCGGGCTGGAATTAAGTATAAGGTTTTCAATTCATTCATTGTCTCAAATAATTAACATATTCCTGAGCTTTTCTATAATCTTCGTGCCGCCCAATATCTATCCAATAGCCCAGGATAGGAAATTTTAAAATTTTACCTTTTAGGTTTAAAACATTTTCAATCAAATCGGTCATGTCGTAACGCGAATTTTTGGGGATGAAACTGAATAATTCGCGTTTTAAAAGATAAATTCCAGCATTAGCATAATAAGTATAAGAAGGTTTTTCGCGAAGTGAGGCAACAAGATTATCGGTAAATTCAAGAATAGCGTATGGTATTTCGACATTATAAGGTATGGTAGCGACCATCATATCGGCTTTTTCCGATTTAAAAATTTGATACATTTCTTCAAGATCGATATTGGTAAAAAGATCGGAATTCATCACCAATACAGTATCGTTGGTAAAATTATTGATTAGACTTACCGAGCCAACTGTACCCATCGGAAAGTTTTCACGAACATATTGGATATTTAGCCCTTTTTGAGCTCCGTCTCCGAAATAATTGATAATTGTCTCTGCCAGATAATTTACAGATAGATAAAAATTTTGGATTCCGTATCTTGCCAGCCAGTCGATATTGTGCTCAATAATAGGTTTTGCTCCTAAAGGAAGCATGGGTTTAGGTATCTTGTCGGTCAATGGGCGTAAGCGTTCTCCTCTACCTCCGGCCATTATTACTGCATCTATAGGCAAAAAGTTAAAATTTTCAGTCAGATCAATTAACTGAACTATTCTACCATCGTTATCGAGAACGGGTAGAATTTTAATAAGTTGTTGACGAAAGTTTTTAATCTGGTCAACATCTATGTTGTTGTGACGGACAAATCGAAAATTTCTAAACATGAAAACTTCTACCCTGTCTTCAATGGTTTTACCTGATAATAAACCCCGGCGAATATCTCCGTCGGTAAGTGTACCAATTAGTTGATCCTTATCATTTATAACAAAAAGTGTTACTTTACCCGAAAGCTGGTTTAACCTTTCTAAGGCCTTTCTAAGAGGTTCATCAGAGCGAATCAGATGTCTTTCTACTTCAAGTTTCATGATTTAAAGCTCAATTAATTCGTCTTCCCTGAAATCTTTAGTAGCAATTTTACCTATCACAAAATCCCACATCATTGGACTTATTCCGTTACCTGGACGCTTAACTGTAATATTTTCATCAGAAAATCGCTCACCTCTCACAATATCTCTTTTAGCTACAATACTTTTTCGAGCAATTGGAATATTTTTTAACTCCGAAGGTGAGGGTTCTTTTCTTCCATGTCCCAATGCTTTTTCGGTATTTCTTATGGCTTTAACTAATTGTTTTAGTTCTTCTGGCTCGAGCGAAGCCTTATGATCGGGCCCTTCCATGTTCTTATCAAGAGTAAAATGCTTTTCAATAATACAAGCCCCCATGGCCACAGCAGCTATTGAAACCTCTATACCCAACGTATGGTCGGAATATCCTACAGGTAGCTGAAAAGCCTCTCGCATCGTTGGGATAGCCTTAAGGTTGACATCTTCAATTGGTGCAGGATATTCGGTAGTACAATGTAAAAGAGAGATATTCGCACGTTGAGTCCCTGCCTTTACTAACACCTCAATGGCAGTTTCAACTTCGCCCAAACTTGCCATTCCCGTCGACATGATGATTTTTTTGTTCAATCCCCCAATTTTACGCAAAAAAGGAAGATTATTAATCTCACCCGAAGGGATTTTAAGCGTATCTAATCCAAGCCTATCCAGCAGGTCGATACTATCTAAATCAAAAGGGGTTGAGAGAAATTTAATATTTTTTTGCTGGCAATATTTCAGCAGCTCCTCGTGCTGCTCTTCCGAAAGCTCTAGTTTTTTGACCATTTCGAGTTGAGACTCTTCGCTTCCAGTTTGGTTAATCTGATATTCGGCTTTTGGCGCAAAACGACTAATAACTTTCTCTCCAGTAAAAGTCTGAAATTTTATAAAATCAACCCCTGCCTCCGATGCAACATCAACCATCTTTTTGGCCAGCTCGAAGCTTCCGTTATGATTAACACCAGCCTCAGCAATAATAATAGTTTGAAACGGTTTATTTTCGTAAAAAAGATTCATTTAATTTAAGATTTTTGAGTATATCGACTATTTGTTTAGCAGTATTCCCATTGCCAAAGAAGTATTGCATTTGACTAATAGTATCCCTGAAGCTTTTATCTAAAGCCTTTTTAATCCCTTCAACAATTTCATCTTTCTTATAACCCACATCGATCACGCTCGGATGACGAAGACGCCCTTTTTGACGGTCGCCTATGTTAACTGTTGGAATTTTGTAAAAAGGCACCTCAACAATCCCGCTCGACGAATTGCCAATTACCATTTCGCAGTAGGGTAATAAGGCATGATACTGCTCTATGCCCAATGACTCTATAAAATGATATTTAGTATTAGCTTTGACACGTTCGATTATTTCGTTACGAATATCTTCGTGGCCTGGATCCATATTGGGTGCAGTAACAATTACCTGAAACGGAAATGATTCGAGAGCGTCAAATAGATTGACTATTTGTTCTCGAGCAGATATCCCTTTAAGGTCGAGGGTCACAGGGTGATAGGTAAGAATTACAACTGGTATATCGTCTTGTAAATTATACTTACGGAAAAGGGTGATTTTATCGGGTCGATGCAATTGAACCATAATGTCAGTTGCAAGTGAACCTACATTAAAAACTCTCTCTGGCTTTTCGCCCATGTCGATAAGGTTATGAGCATATGCCTCGCACGAAACAAAATGTAAATGCGATGCTTTTGTAATCATGTTTCGCACTTGATCATCAATAGCCCCTTGAGTTATCTCTCCCCCATACAGATGCGCAATTGGCTTGTTATAAACAATTGCAGCTGTTATTATGGGTAAAAGTTCAATTCTGTCACCAAGTACAATAACCAAATCAAAAGAATATTGCTTAAAAATTTCGGAAAGCTGAAATGTCTCTACTGCCAATGAATGCAGTAGAGCATGACGGCTATCGGTATTTAAAAGAAAATCAAATTGGGCATCAATGGGAATATTTTGTTGTTTAATCTCTTCAATGGTTTTACCATGCTCTACAGCACAGTGAGTTCCGCCAACAAAAAGCAAATAATCTAATTCTGCCTCTTTCTCTATTGCTCTTAACAAAGGCAAGTATAAACCAAATTCGGCTCGAGTCGTAGTAAATATGGCACAAGTAATTTTAGCCATTTCGTTTTTCTTTAAGCTGTTCCATTACTTCTTTCCAATTGGTGAAACGTATTGCCCGGTCATCAATCCAAACGTCGCCGATAGGCTTCCCCATAACTAACTGATGATATTTTATATTGTGTTGAGCAAGCCAGGCCGATGTCATCTCGTATTCCATCCATGTACGGGCAGAATAAATGATTATGGTGTGCCCTTGTTCGTATAATGCATTAACCGAACTTACCGCATCATCTAAGGGTTTAGCCAAACTCCTGCTGTAGGTCTTTTCCTCGGTACAAATTGTACCATCTAGGTCAATAATTATTTGCATAAGAATATTTCCTTAAAAGTTCGCATCATCATCAAATTTTCCTGCCAACTATCGACAGTTTCAATGGGTAAATTTAGGTATTCCTTCAAAAGAATTGAAGGAATGTCGAAACCTGCTTCAATAGTATTAATTACACCTCCTCCAAAACGAGGGTTGATTTCCATTACATAAATCTTCCCTGTACTTCGTTCGCGCAAAAACTGAATGGTGATTGGCCCACAAAATGCGGCAGCCCCGAGAATTTTTTTTGAAAGATCGATGATTTCTTCATTTCGAGTAGTTACAGATTTAACAACCTCTCCGTTAAATACTTCGAGGCGTTGACGAGGCACTACACCTAAAATTCCATTCCCCCGAACAGAAACATAACTATCAACAGTAAATTCATCGGCTGAAAGGTAAGCCTGAATTAAGTAATCTTCCGGCGAATGGGTTTGAAAAAAAATCTCTCTCTCTTGCTCATTCTGAAAAATTGCCAAACCTTTAGCAGCAGAACCTTTTCGAGGCTTTGCAATTAGTGGATATTTTTTATCTTCTTCAGGTACTGGAAAACCATGAAAAATAAACCATTCATTTGCAAGCTTTTTGTCGAAAAAAGTTTTAGCAATTTCAACATTGGATACTGGAATAAAAACGTCTGAAGGCGCAATTCTGCGAAAAAGAGCTAAAACTTCAACTGCAGGGTCTACAAAGGGCAGGAGGATATGTATATTTTTTTCTTTTACAACAGACAACAAGTGTTCGAATAATTGAGGATCGTTCCATCGTTTACCTACTATAATCTCTCGAGCGATAGCTATTAAAGGCACTTCCTTACTAAGCTCATAAGAAAATACATTCACAACCTTACCCAACTTTTCACCAGCCATAACAAAACGTTCGGCCAGTGAAGTTCGTCGTGCTCCTCCCAAAAACAATATGTTAATTTCAGGCTTCATATTTGTTGGTTAGCCCAATTTTTTCTAAACATTATAGATATCAGCCTTATACTTAGCGAGGTTAATTGGTTGTGTAAACCATGCTATTGTTTGTTTTAACCCTTCTTCTAAAGTATACTTTGGTTCGAAACCAGTTAAAGTTTTAATTTTTTCATTATTACACCTAAGTCTAAGAACTTCCGATTTTTCGGGACGAAGTCGCTGCTTATCCTCAACAAGTTCGGCATTGGAACCCATAATTTTTCTAATAAGCTGAAACAATTCACCCATCGAAATCTCGGTATTAGAGCCGATATTCACTACCTGACCTATCGATTGTTCGCATCGAGCCAGTTGAAGAAACCCTTGGCAGGTATCGAGTACAAAATTAAGATCTCGGGTTGGACGAGTATCGCCAAGCTGAATTTGTTTTTTACCAGATGCTATTTGGGTTATAATGGTCGGAATAATAGCCCGTGCCGATTGACGGGGTCCATAAGTATTGAAAGGTCTGGCTATGGTGAGAGGTAGATTAAAACTATTGTAAAAACTCATAGCAATAGCATCGGCACCAATTTTACTCGCACTGTAAGGCGATTGCGGCTGTAATGGGTGTTCTTCATCAATCGGAACGTATCGGGCAGTTCCATATACTTCGCTAGTAGAGGTATGTATGACTCGTTGAACCCCATTCTCCAAACTTGCCTGACATATATTTAAAGTACCTCTTACATTTGTATCTACATAGCTATCGGGAGCAATATATGAATATGGGATGGCTATCAGGGCTGCTAAATGAAAAACTATATCTACATCCTTTGTAATTTTCTTACAAAAAAAACTATCCCTTACATCGCCCGATACAATCTCAATTTCATTCTTACAAGAGACATCCTCAAGCCAACCCCAAAAGTTAAATGAGTTATAATATGAAAGCGCCCTTACATTATAACCCTCATTATGCAATACTTCTACCAGATGCGATCCGATGAAACCATCTGCACCTGTTACCAATACTTTTTTACCTTTGACCATATAGAAATTTTAACCGAACAAAGGTATAAATTTTCTGCTCAAGATTTTGCTTTCTTTCTACCGCAATATTTTAACCTTGAGGTAAATTAAAAAAGGAAAATAGAAAAAAAAAATAAGACTTTTTTAATAATGGATTGGGATGTTTTAAATTATACAGCGTCACAAATGTTTACTTTAACATATGTAACTTGGCCACCGATAAAGCTACAACATACTCCTTAACATTTATCTCCTTACCTATCTCGGGATATGGCCTTAACGAAACAATGGATAAATGAGTGTTCCTAATGATAGTGTCTGTACGAAAGCTACTATTAGTATTGAGTTCGATTTTATGCTTCGAACCTTGAATATCCACACTCAGTTCTACGACAGCGTTGCCTTCCCAAAGGCAATATGCTCCTTTAGGACATCGCGAATCGCCTGCTACCCCCTCAAAACAAACTTTTGTATTCTCTAAAGTCGTAATACAATTACCATAAGCCACCTCGATAGTATCTATTGTTTTTTCTTCAACCCTCCTGACATATTTTGTGATATGAATATAAGGATATTTAAAGCTTGGATACATCGTTATGCAAGGTTGAGGGTTTGCTTCATTTTCTATACCTACCCTTATCCATTCGCCTATTTTAAAGTCCTTTTGATTTAAGTTAACAGCCTCATATATACTGCCTTTTTCGTGTGTTATTTTGCCAACTATGACTGAATCATTGGGAAAATACAACAAGCAGGTTGAGCAATTAAGGTTATATCCTACTATTTGTGCGTCGAAAAATGCTTCATTTGATTGTTCCTTAACACAACCAACTGTAGCCAATACAAAAAAGTAAATGAGAACTATCTTTTTCATAGCACTTTTTTAGAACAAGATGAAAAAAGTGTTAATAAGTTGCGGAATAAAAAGTCTATAATCCAAGCTTTCTAATTGCTTTCTTGGGTAAATTTTTGCTTCGCCATACCTTTGTAAGTGAAGAAGAAACAAAATCGTCGGGCGAGAGAATAGTTTTTGAAAAAAGTAAAAAACGATGCTTCTTAGGTTCAATCCCATATTCGGAAATAAAACCCTTACAGCAATCGAATACTAATTCAGTACACGACAATTTTTTTATATCAGAGAAGTTGAATTGGAAATCGTAAGGTAATCCCAATCTCTGTAAGGCATTTTCAAAAATTGTTCGGGATGTAATCTGACGAGCTGCTTCTGATTCGATCGACGGATTACGACGCAGTATCATCATAAAATCGCATCGACAGAAATTAATAATATCCTCCATAAATACCCCCTCGGCCATAGCATGAATAACCATCTGCGAACCAGAACGAAAAAGATGCATGGCCTGTGGTTTTACCCAACGTTTATCGTCCTCATCCACTCTTCCTAAATAAAGACCCGCATGGCTGAAAAAACCAGGAATTAAATACCCATCGAGATAGTTTACGTATCCTCTAACCAAAATATCTCCAGGCTCAACCACTTGCATTACTTCCCTTATTTCATCACCCTTCACCCGGTAGCTCCCAGGATCGTAAATTACAAACAGTGGATAAGGAAATACTTTAATATCCCCCAATACTTTAACGAAGCCATTATAAATTTTGGTCAACATCAGTTATTTACGGTTTGGATATCTGCAAGCTGATAACATTTAACCCAATCGATCTCCATAGTAGTAGGCAGGTGATTCCCGCTAATATCGTCCATTACACCACAACTTAACTGTATATACATGGGCTCATGAGGCACACCTTCTGAAACTCTAAAAATTTCGAGCCCATTGATATACCAAACCAATTCATCGGGCGTCCATCGAAGTTCGTAGATATATTCTTTTATTGAAGGTTTAAGCGTAATTAGTTTGATGCCTCTGCGTTTAACCCCGTTAGGTTCGGACAGATTGCCCCAGAAAATGTTCATCCACAACTTCTTTCCGACATATTTAGCTATATCGATGTGAGGAATAATCTGAGCACCAACCATCCAGAAGGCAGAAGTTACCCCTATGTGGTTACTCATCCTAATTTTAGCCCGAAAACGTCCATACTGCTGTCGAAAACTTTTACCCGTGTTAACAAGTCCGGAAGTATATTCAAAATCCTTAGGGACAAAACCCAACATGGGATCCCAAGCTTTTCCTGTAATCTTTTCTTTTCTTGTTTCGATAATTAATCGACTATCTCGGATCGAAAGGTTTTTTCCATCGGTATTAAAATGTCGATCGGTTGATAGGGAATAAGCATCGTGTAAAAAACTATCTCCCCAGTAATAACGGGTGAGCCAACGATTGGTATCGAGTTGCGACGAATCAAAATCGTCGAAGAAAGTAAGCTTCCATTGCTTGAGTTCATCAAAAATGTGGCTGTCCTTTATTTTAAGATACCACTTGATTTTTTCATCTGCTGCAAGCTTATGAAATTCTTCTTCTTTAAGATGTTCATCTGTCTTCGCCCATTTTTCTTTAAAGCTTAGCAACATGTAGTCCTTAAATTGCTTAAAGTCTTCACTCTGTATATATTTCTCCAATTCTTCAAAGTAAGGAATCTCATTGGTTTTGCTCACTTCCTCATATAATTTAAAGTCGGCCATTGAAATAAAAGTGAGGTAGTTTTTTATTCGCTCATCGGACGAAAGATCGAAAAATTCTTGATTAAGCTTATATTCTTCGGTTTTTTGCCATTTTTGTTCGAATGGTAGCAATAGGTATTCTTTTTCTTTAAGAAATTCTGGGCTCTCTACTTCTTCTTTTAGTTTCTCATATTTTTCGATTAAACCCGATTGAACAGCTACCTGAAAACGAGCAAACTCTTTCGATTCGATAAATTTGAAATAATTTTTCAAACGTTCGTCATTCTTAAGCCGTAAATACTCTTCTTGGATTTTACTTTCTTCTTGCCTTTTCCAACGCTCTTCGAAACTTAGACTATAGTATTTCTGCACTTCGGCAAATGCAGGTGTCGAAGTTAATGTTTCAAGTTCATCAAGTCGTTTCAAAACACCTGAATTTACTACCTCGTTAAGTGTTTTATAATGATTCGAATTGATAAACTTAAAGTATGTCTTGAATTTTTCATTTTTTTGAAGACCCAACCATTCTTTTTCTTTTTGTTCTGCTTCTGATCCTGCAAATACATCTTTGTCGTTTTTTAGACGTATAAACTCATCGGAGGCTAAATACTGCTGTAGTTCCTGATAATACAAAAGATCCGACGAATTGGCTAACTCGTTATACACCGTGTAGGCCTGCGTTTTAACTATTTTAAAATAAGCTTTTACGGGTTTACTTGCTTTCAGTCGCTTATATTCGGACAACTGATTATATTCTATTGTATCTTCAAATTTTTCGTTCTTAACTTTTTCCAACTTCTTACGAAACCCTTCCGATTCCACCTCTGTTCTTAATTCGTTATAACGCTTAAGTAAGTCCGAATTATGAACTTCTTCGTAATTCTTATATAGGTCCGACGACTTTACTCGATAATAATTTTTGACTAATGATGACTTGCCAAGATTTATGAATTCTTTCTCCTTGCTAAATAAATCGGAGGTTTTGTAAGTTAACTTTTTAAGATTCTCCTTTTTCTGCCGAAATTCATCACTCTCAATAAATGCTTTTAATTCAAAATACCGCTTAAGAAAATCAGAATCCTTAACCTGAAGATAGTTTTTAAATAATGGATGTTGAAAGACCTTATAATAGGTAACAATACGTTTCGACTTTTTTAATTGATTATACTCCAATTCTTTTCTATATGCATCAGTTTCTTTATAAGAGAGTGATTCTATTTCCTTTTTTTTATTCGAAAAATCGGGCGATTCTACATAAGCTTTTAATTCGAAATACCTTTTTAATTCTTCCGATCCTTCAATTTTCCTAAATTCATCATATTGCCTAATTAAAGCTTTTTCTTTCTCCTCTAATTTATTGGTCGATGGATATAGCCCGAATAAAAATTTTAAGTTAATCATAAAGGGTAAATTTTGATTGTTGCCAAATTACAAAATAAAAATAATATTTTTTAGTGGATGATCGAATAAAAGTTAATCAGCTAAATTTCCAATCAAATAGCTATAACCAAATGTTTAAATTATATTTGTGTGATAAAGTTTATTTGCATAGCAAACATTACCTAATTTTAATCTTATTTTTTATGAAAACGTACAAATATTGTCAAAGTTGTGGTATGCCTTTGAGCAAGGATCCACAAAAAGGTGGCACCAATGCCGATGGAAGTATAAATTTAAAATTCTGCAGCTACTGCTTTCAACAAGGAGAATTTACTTTTAAAGGCTCAGTAAAAGAGTTTCAGGAGTTTTGCCGTCAAAAAATGATAGATCAGGGTTATTCTAAACTTATTGCTTGGCTTTTTACCAGGGGGATGAACCGACTTGAAAGGTGGAAAAAGATCGAATAGTCCAACCTTAAAAAAGAGATTATTTTCTTAATCGACTTTAAATCTGAGAAACATATCCATAAATTAGCGAGCTCAATTCGATTGAGCTGTTTGGATTATGAAATTTTCACTTAACAATAATTTAATATTAGCTTATCATTCCCTTTACAATATATCCTCACCTTTGTTAAGAAATTTTTAAATAACCCTACATATAAAGTAATACACGGGTTTAATATTTAACAAAAAAGTAAAACTATGAAAAATTTAGCCAGATTATCGATGCTGTTAATGGTTGTACTTTTTGCAATCAGTTGTAATAGCGGTAAAACTAAAAAGAATACATTAAAAGGAGAAATATTAATTGACGGTTCGAGTACAGTATTTCCTTTAAGCGAAGCTATTGCTGAGGAATTCCGCAATACCTATCCACAGGTAAAAGTTAGTGTTGGTGAATCGGGGACAGGCGGAGGATTCAAAAAATTTAGTCGTGCTGAAACGGATATTAACGATGCTTCCCGTCCCATAAAAAAAGAAGAAATAGAAGCCTGTAAGGCAAATGGAGTGGACTATCTCGAACTGGAAGTAGCTTACGATGGCATGGTTGTGGTGGTTAATCCTAAAAATACTTGGGTAAAAGAATTAAAAGTTTCGGAATTGAAGAAAATATGGGAACCCGAAGCTCAAGGTAAAATCATGAAGTGGAATCAAATTCGCCCCGAATGGCCAAATAAAGAAATCCATTTATATGGTCCTGGCACAGCTTCAGGCACTTACGATTATTTTACCGAAGCAGTAGTTGGAAAGGCTAAAAGTAGCCGTGGCGACTATACTGCAAGCGAAGACGACAATGTATTGGTACAGGGAATTGCTTCCGATGAACTCGCTTTAGGCTATTTCGGAATGGCTTATTACGAAAATAACAAGGACAAGCTCAAACTTGTTCCTATCGACGACGAAAACCCAAGTAATGGTGAAGGTGCTATTTATCCCGACCCCAAAACTGTACAAAATAAAACATATTCACCTCTTTCTCGTCCTCTGTTTATATACATTAACAGTAAATCATTAGACCGTCCTGAAGTTCAAACCTTCGTTGAGTTCTACCTCGACAATTGTATAAAGCTTGCGCCTCAGGTAGGGTACGTAAGTCTTGATAGTACTGCTTATAAGGTAGCTAAAGACCGCTGGAACGAGTTCCTGCAAAAACACACACAGAAATAATTAAATTTTGGGTAATTTTTAAATTAATGAACCGGCAACGAACAGAGATACTGGTAGGGTGGTTGCTTAAAATAAGCGCCTCCCTAACTGTTTTAGTGACTATTAGTATCATCTGGATTTTGCTCTACGAAGCAGTGTTGTTTTTTAAACACGTTTCTATTAAGGAATTTTTTACCGAAACCGAATGGACTCCTCTTTTTGCAAATAAGAAATTTGGTATTCTACCCTTGCTTAGTGCAACTCTGCTAACCTCTATAATTGCCTTACTGGTGGCATTACCTATGGGACTTATTACTGCCATTTACTTAAGCGAGTATGCCCATCCTACGCTGCGCAATATTATTAAACCAATTCTAGAGCTTCTGGCATCAATCCCTACAGTTGTATACGGATTTTTCGCTTTAACAGTAGTAACCCCTTTTTTACAGTCATTTATTCCAGGAATGGCAGGTTTTAATGCACTTTCTCCTGGCATCGTAATGGGCATCATGATCATGCCCCTTATTTCATCGCTAAGCGAAGATGCTATCAATTCTGTTCCCAAATCGCTTCGTCATGCTTCATATGCATTAGGCGCTTCTCGTTTTCAAACTAGTATACGGGTGCTACTTCCAGCAGCATCATCGGGAATAATTGCCTCAGTGATTTTAGCTATTTCACGCGCAATAGGCGAAACCATGATTGTTGCCATTGCTGCTGGTCAACAACCTCGTTTTACCTTTAACCCTCTTGTCCCGGTCGAAACGCTCTCAACCTACATTGTCCAGGTTAGTATGGGCGATGTTCCAAGAAACTCGCTCGAATACAGCACCATTTTTGCTTGTGGAATTACCCTCTTCGCTTTCACTTTCCTTACTAACAATTTAGGAGTTTGGATTAAAACACGATATTACAGGAAGTATGACGTATAGCAAAAGAAAAAAGTTTTACGATCGGCTGTTTCAGACTATAGGCCTATTAACCATGGGAGTAGCACTCATGGTTTTAATAATATTTCTAATTAGTATCTTTAAAATAGGCTTTCCTCGTTTAAGCTGGGACTTTATTACCTCTCTTCCCTCTCGATTCCCCGAGAAAGCTGGTATATACACAGCCATGATGGGAACCATCTGGCTAATGATATTAACGGCTATTTTTGCTATTCCGATTGGTGTAATGGGTGCTATTTATTTGGAAGAATATGGTAGAAAAAACCGATTTTCTCACCTTTTAGAGAAAAATATTGCTAATTTGAGTGGAGTACCGTCGGTTATTTATGGTATTCTCGGACTTGAGCTATTTGCACGTACGCTTGCTTTGGGCAACAGTTTACTCACTGGTAGCTTAACTCTTAGCTTATTAATACTCCCGGTTATTATTGTCTCTACACGCGAAGCCCTAAAAGCTATACCAAATAGTTTGCGTGAAGGTTCATATGCTTTAGGGGCAACCAAATGGCAAACTATTTCTCGTTTGATATTACCGGCTGCTGCAGGGAATATTCTCACTGGAATAATTCTTGCCCTATCGCGAGCCATTGGCGAAGCGGCTCCACTTATTGTGGCCGGTGCCCTTGTTTATGTTCCATTTGCACCAACTAATCCCATGGACGAGTAT
>JAOAFU010000171.1 GCA_026416115.1 Bacteroidales bacterium
ATTAATTGATTTGTCGGATTTTGACCAATCATAAACGTTAAAAGAGATAATTGCAATTTTTTTTACCTTTTTAAGTTTAGCTGTATCAGTTTTAATCTTAACTGTAAGAGGCGATGATATTTTACCTTTTGCGGAAATCACTAACGACTCCCAATCTTTATGCGTCATAGTGTAACGGAAACTTTTCAAGGACTGTTCTTCTTGTTCCGAACTAATTGATTGTGAAATGACAGGTTCTGTCAAAATGAATCCCATCAATCCTATTAATAAAAACATATAGTTTTTCATATTCCCTCCTTATTAGTTATTAAATATTATTATTTGACACTAAATGCTTCCAGCTTAGTTTTAAAGGCCAAACCAAGAGATACGCTAAAATATGCTCGCGACAATGCACCCGTTTGTCCTAAAAAAGATAGTTTGGCTATATCATTTTCAAAACCTGGTCGAACGCCAAACTCCATGCGATAATAAAAACCAATTGGCTTGTTAGTCTGTGCACTTTGCACCAACCATACAATTCTGTATCCTATTGCTTTTTTTAGTCCATCCTCTAAACTCACACTAGAACCATTGGCATCAACAAATATATTGGCCTCATCATTACCAATTTTATCCCGTATCTTATCGCTACCTAACAATATATCAAATGCTATCATCTTGTAATGGTTCAAATAATTACTTCCATATTCATCAGTCGATACTTTTAAATTTACAGCCTTTGATCGTTGTATACCGAAGTAAAATCCTGTCATTGAATATTTAAGGTATTTTTCTCTATAAGCATTAGTAGGGGTTATCAAAGGATTTTCGGAAGGAACAGAAACATAGGAACCCATTCGTTGGATACCCCCTCGCAGACCATACATAATTAGACCATTATGCGGAACTTTAATGTAGTAAGATTTCCTTCCATCACTATATAAATGTACTTTTGTTCTAGTATTTTTTACCTTACTAAAAAAATAAAAGGCCCCTCCAAGCTCTAGAACATTGAAAGTTGGTAGTTTATCTGTATTCGACTCAACTCCGGATAAACTCAAAGTATTTGCCAGCGATAAAATAGAGCGTTTATAGTTTAAGGAAATATTAAACTTATTCCATAAATCAGTATAAACACGACCAGCTGTAGTGAAGTCAAAATCTTGAACGTTGTTGACGTCAAAACCGATAGGGATATCTACACCAACCCATAAATTACACACATCGGTAGGTTCATCCTTTTCGATGGTATAACTAACTTCTTGTGCAAACATACCTGTACAGGTAAGCAAAAGTCCGCAAAAAATCCACCTTTTCATATTTTTATAATTTTTTGATTTCATATCATCAAATTTATCTATTGATTAACCAATCAATGTTTCACCTTCTATAAAGTGAGACAAAAAAATGTAAGCTTAATTGAACAAAATGAAGTTAAATAAAAGAAAATTAAGCAATTGATAATCTTTCAAATTCACATTGCCACTGTATTTATAAGAAATTCGAATGCTTTACTATTTATATCTCAAAAAATATAATAATTGATAATCAATTATTTATGTTAGTGCCACTTTCGTTAATCTGAAACTCTCTCTTCATTTTCTCAAATTAATTTTACTTAAGTATCAGGCGGTATCCGAAAAGCCATGAAAAAGAGTAGGAAAAACTAAAATTAATTGATTATGAAAAAATACCTACTGACCTTAACATTGATATTTTTATCTCTTTACGCTAAAGGAGAGATGACCGTAAGCACTCTCTTTACTAGCAATGATATTATAAGAGGTATTACTTTAGACAAAGAAGGTAATCTATACCTAGCATTAAGTCGAAGCGAACAAAGCATGCCAATTGTAAAGTTTGATAAAAATACTGGCGATACCAGTGTAATTGCCTATATTCCTAGGACCCCTAAAAGCCTCGTATTTGATCAAACAGGCAATTTATACATTGCTGCCTATGGCGACATTATTTATTGCTTACCCAAAGGCAGTAAAAACCTTGTCACCTACGTATCGGGGATTGAAGACGCCAAGTATGGAGCTGCTGGAATGATAACCGATGGCGATACTTTATATTTCATTCAACAAAATAATCATTATATATATAAGGTATTGCCCGGGGGCGGAACCGTTGGCGATACTACCAAAATAAAGCCAATTCAACCCATTCGTTACGCTTTTGGTTCGAACGTATATGTACAAGATATTGAATGGCTCCCCGATGGAAACCTTTTGATAACTACTATCGATGGAAATGGTCCGTTATATAAATACAACATTAAAACCAAAACATCCACATACCTGGGGCAAGCTCCCTGTAATAGCATTTATGACATCATACGGATAAACGATAGTACTTATCTTATTGCCGGTTACGAAAAACATCAAATTTTCTCATTAACCTTCAATCAAAGTGGAAATATGAATTTTACACCGATAGCAGGAACTGGAACAGGTGGATATCTCGATGGAAGCGTTTCAATTGCCAGGTTTTCATATCCATATGGCCTTTGTTACAATAAAAGTAGTAATATTATTTATGTGAATGATGATTATAGAAAAAAAATAAGAATAATAAAAGACTGTTATCCAATCGATCTAAATGTTCAGGGTATCTCGAATTGTCCCTATGATACTGCATCACTTTCGGCAACCATTAGCGACACATCGAAAGTAGAAAGTTACCTTTGGCAAGGGCCCAATGGCTTTAAAGCATATACAAAAGACACTTCATTTATCCTAACACCTACATTAGTAGGCAGATACACTTTTACAGTTAAAGACAAATTGGGTTGCACGCATCAACAAACCACAGCACTTGCCAACAAGGTAACCTATAGCTCTCTCAATATTAGAACGAGCGATAGCGCATATACCTCCCCGAGTGGTAAATATGTTTGGACTATAAGTGGCCAATACCTCGATACCTTAACAAACGTGTATGGTTGTGATAGTATCATTACGATAAATCTTAAATTTGTTCGATTCGAGCCTGCTTCTTCTTATTTTGTTACTACAATGTCCTACCGTCCTTCCTGCGTAGTACAGGGCATCGTCTTCGACAGTAAAGGGAATATGTATTTTTCCGAACGTTCGTCCTGTAACAGCCTAAAAAAGATGGATGCTATGGGTAATATCACCAACTTAGCCAACATCCCGGGCGATCCGACCTTCTTGGCAATCGACAAAAACGATAATATTTACATTAGCTGTTACCGCGATAAAAAAATAGTAAAATATTCCACAACATCAAATACCTGGACCGACTACGTAACTAACATAGCGGATAGTTATGGACCGAGTGGTATAGTTGTAGTCGACGACACATTGTACTTCCTTGAATATAGTTATCAGCGTTTATTTAAAGTTAAACCCGGCGGTGGAAGTTTTGGTAGCTCAAACGTCATACCTATTCAATCACAAGTATACGGTATAACTGGTTCATGGGCCAGTACTGTTGGTATGGATGTTTTACCCAATGGTAACTTTATTGTAACCACGTACTACGATGAAGGCAAAGTTTATGAAGTTAATCGTTTAACCGGAGCATCAAATGTACTTCTTACATTACCCGATAACGACCTTGTAGCTGTAACCCATACACCCGACAAAAAATATTATGTTACAGGATATAACACGAACAAAATTTATCGTATTAACGCCGATTCTCTTACCTACAATGCTTTTGCCGGGAATGGTAACTATGGAACTATTGATGGGAATTCCTACGAAGCAGAATTTCAAAATCCTTTTGGCATAGGAGTCGATATAGAGGGCACTTTTTATGTAAGCCAATATGGCAACTATGCACTAAGAAAAATATCACCATGCAATAACATTCAAATATCTCTCAGTACCGATTACAAGTGTATTAATGATTCGGCTACCATCAGAGCAAGGGTAAACAACTGGTCGCAAGTTGCTTCTTACAAATGGATTGGACCCGAAGGCTTCCTTTCCTTTGCTAAGGATACTACCTTTATGCTAAAGCATATGTATACTGGAGAATATACATTTACTGTAACCGATATCAAAGGTTGTACACACAGGGCATATACTACTATTTACAACCGAAATTCGCTGGTACACATTTATCCTCGTGTAAATGATAGTATCTATACTTCCCCTAGCGGTAAAAAATATACAAAGTCGGGCTTATACTACGACACCCTTACCAATCAGTATGGATGCGATAGTGTTATAGCTATTCATCTACAAATCATTAAACCGATAAAAGATGCAATATATTCTGTTAGTACTATTGCATGGAAAAGTTGCGATGTATGGGGAATAACATTTGATAAAGAAGGAAATTTATACTATGCTGAACGTCATCCATGCAATGTAATTAAAAAGATGGATGTTAATGGCAACATAAGCGATTATGCCTATGTATCGGGCGACCCCGTTGCC
>JAOAFU010000056.1 GCA_026416115.1 Bacteroidales bacterium
AGAAAATAGTGATTGAATGTAAGTATGATTTTGCATACCCTTTTTCCGAAGGCTTAGCTCAGGTAAAACTCAATGGCAAATGGGGTTTCATCGACAAATCAGGTAAAGAAGTGATACCCATCAAATATGATGATGCAGAGAAGTTTTCCGAAGGCTTAGCTAAGGTACAACTCAATGACAAATATGGTTTCATCGACAAATCAGGTAAAGAAGTGATACCCATCAAATATGATTAGGCATGGGGTTTTTCCGAAGGCTTAGCTCAGGTAAAACTCAATGGCAAATGGGGTTTCATCGACAAATCAGGTAAAGAAGTGATACCATTAAAATATGATGATGCAGGTTATTTTTCCGAAGGCTTAGCTCGGGTAAAACTCAATGACAAGTGGGGATATATAGACAAAAACGGCACAGAGTATTGGGAAGATTGATTAAACGAAAGGAAATTTTCACCTAGGTAAAGTCATTGGCTATTGATATTTTCGTCTTTTTAAAACAAAGATTTCACAACCGAAAAATATCCAAGTTTTCCAGAAAGTACTGTAAATCACTTTTCATCGAGTAGCAGAGAACATAGGAAACTTGAAAATTCAATAAGGCATGTTTTAAAAATATCGGTAATATTTACGATGATTTAAAATAATTTATTATACTTGTGGAGATTTCTAACTAATGGGAAAGCGATGTCTGAAAAAGAAGCAAAGGCGAGGATAAAAATCAATAAACTTTTAGAGGAAGCCGGTTGGCGTTTGCTGGACGATGAAAAAGGAAAGGCTAATGTTATGCTCGAAAACAACGTGAAACTAACTTCACAAAAAATGAATGAGTTGGGTGAAAATTTTGAAAAAACAACACGTGGCTTTGTAGATTTCCTGCTTCTCGACGAGCATGGCTTTCCAATTGCAGTACTAGAGGCAAAAGCTGAAAACAAAAACCCTCTATTCGGTAAAGAACAGGCACGAACATACGCCGTTGCTCAACACTGTCGTTTTGTTATACTCTCGAACGGTAATATCCACTATTTATGGGATCTTGAAAGAGGAAATCCACATCCTATAAGTCGCTTTCCAACCCTCGAAGCCTTGAAGTCTTATACAGAATTTAAGCCCGATAGAAATAAACTTGCCACTGAACTTGTGAATGAAGATTACATTGTACTTACACAAAAACCTGATTATAAAACCGATCCTGAATTTATCAACCCTCTTAGTCGTCAAAATTTCATCGAAAAAAATAAACTCCGATTCTTAAGACCCTATCAATTACGGGCTATTCATTCCCTGCAAAAAGCCGCTGATCAAGGACAAGATCGTTTTCTATTCGAAATGGCCACTGGTACAGGCAAAACTTTGGTTTCGGCAGCAGTGATTAAACTCTTTTTACGAACAGGCAACGCACGTCGTGTTTTATTTTTAGTCGACCGCCTCGAACTCGAAGACCAGGCTTATAAAGCTTTCGTTACTTATCTTAAAAATGACTATAAAACCGTAATTTACAAAGAAAACCGCGACGACTGGAAAAAAGCTGAAATCGTTGTTTCTACCATCCAAACTTTTCTGTCAAAAAACCGCTACAAGAGGATTTTTGCTCCCAACGATTTTGACCTTGTCATATCTGACGAAGCACACCGTAGTATCGGTGGAAACAGCAGAGCCGTTTTTGAATACTTTATCGGTTATAAACTTGGTCTTACTGCTACTCCCAAGGACTATCTAAAAAACATCGATATCGCAGAACTTGGTGAAAACGATCCTCGTTCGCTCGAAAGACGTTTGTTGCTCGATACTTATAAAACTTTCGGATGCGAAAGCGGTATACCCACCTTCCGATATTCGCTTATTGATGGTGTAAATGATAATTTTTTGGTAAATCCAGTGGTAGTAGATGCTCGAACCGAAATCACTACCCAACTTTTGTCCGACCAAGGTTATGTTGTTGATGTTCAGAACAAAAATGGCGAAGATGTAGAAGAAACATACACACATAAAGACTTTGAAAAAAAGTTTTTCTCCGATAGCACGAACTATGCTTTTTGTAAAGCATTTTTAGAAAATGCTTACCGAGATCCCATAAGCAATGAAATAGGAAAGACTATTGTTTATTGTGTTTCGCAAAATCATGCAGCTAAAATTACTCAAATCCTCAATGAATTAGCCGACCAGATGTTTCCAGGTAAATATAACTCCGATTTTGCTATTCAAGTTACCTCCAGTGTACCCGATGCACAGCAATTTGCTATCAATTTCGCCAATAATCATCTTTCAGGCAGTGGTAATTTCATCCCTTCGTATAAAACCAGCAAAACCCGTGTTTGCGTAACGGTAGGTATGATGACCACCGGCTATGATTGTCCCGATATTCTCAATCTTTGCCTTATGAGACCTATCTTCTCTCCAACTGAATTTATACAAATTAAAGGAAGAGGTACACGAAAATACAATTTTGCCGACGATATTACCGACCCACAATTAAAATCTGAAATTGGAAAAATAGAAAAAAATAATTTTAAATTGTTCGACTTTTTCGCCAACTGCGAATATTTTGAAAAAAAATTCAATTACGACGAAGTATTAAAACTACCTTCATATCCCGTACATCACGATTACAAACTAAAAGAACCGGTGTCCTTTTACGAATACCATAGCTCTCACCACGATCAAATAATAACTATCGAACATACTGTTGTAGGACCCGAAGGCATGAAAATAGATCGCAAGTATTTTGAACGGTTCGAAACTGTTGTTTTACAACATCCCTACATAAAAGAAAAGGCTGAAGCAGATCAATGGGATGAGGTGCTTGATTATTTGGAAAAACATATTCTGAACAAGCCAGAAGATTATTTTACTCTCGAGAAATTGCGTCAATCTATAAAAATTGACCGACGTATTTCAATGAAGGAAATTATCGAAAAAATATTAGGCAAAATACCCTATTTTAAAACTAAAAATGAGTTGCTTGACGAGGAATTCGACAAGTTCGACAGCCGCTATTTGCCAAAGGAAGAGTATTTCGAATATGCCAAAACCGTTTTTAAAGCCTATATTACTGATGCCGAGTTTAGAGCCATCATAGATAACAAAAATTTTTCACTTCTGAACGTCTCTCCCTATGGCGAGGCATATAAAAAATTGCCCCCTGAGCTAAGAAACGCTATTCCTGAATATATTAAAGATTATGTACCATTGAATAAGTTTGTGGCTTAAATTAAAAGGAGGTTCAATTCTATGTTAGATGCTGAAACCAAACGACGAATTGATACCGCCCGCGACATTTTAGTGGGCAAGGTACCCGACCCCAAAAGCCAGGTCGAACAAATTACCATTGCCCTCATATATAAGTTTATGGACGACATGGACAAGGAATCGGTGGCCATGGGCGGAAAGGCTACCTTTTTTACCGGCGACTACAAACGCTATGCGTGGAGCGAAATCTTTAATCCGCGACTCGGAGGATATGAAATGCTCAACCTCTACGCCGAAGCCATTACGCTTATGAGTCAAAACCCCAACCTCCCGGCCCTATTCCGTAATATTTTTAAAAACGCTTACCTACCTTACCGCGATCCTGAGACGCTGAAACTGTTTTTAAAAACCATCAACGAGTTTTCGTACGACCATTCCGAGCGGCTAGGTGATGCCTACGAATACCTGCTTTCGGTTTTAGGAAGCCAAGGCGATGCGGGGCAGTTTCGCACCCCGCGGCATATCATTGACTTTATGGTAGAGGTGGTGAGTCCGCAAAAGCACGAAACCATCCTCGACCCGGCCTGCGGAACTGCTGGCTTTCTGATCTCGGCCTACAAGTACATCCTGCGCGAGAATACAAGCGAAAAATACAAAAGCATCAATGGCAACAACGGAACCTACCGTGCCGACCTACTAACGCCAGAGGAACGAAAAAAAATCCTTAGCAACTTTAAAGGTTACGACATATCGCCCGATATGGTGCGGCTCTCGCTGGTGAATATGTACCTGCATGGCTTTGTGCAGCCGCAGATTTTCGAATACGACACCCTAACCAGCGAAGAGCGCTGGAACGAGTATGCCGATGTAATCCTTGCCAATCCGCCGTTTATGACGCCCAAAGGTGGTATTAAG
>JAOAFU010000058.1 GCA_026416115.1 Bacteroidales bacterium
AGCAGGTAATTGGATCGTTCGCCTTTTATAAAAAGAGTTGGGGTATAGATTTGAGCATTATTGGGGATATTTATTTTTCCCATAAGGCCATGCATGTTGTTTTTAAGTGCTTCTACATTGATCAGCCACCGGAAGGTCCCATTTTCGCCACGAGCGAGATTTTTAAGTAGAAACTGACGAATACGTTCATCGGTGATATATTGCGAAAATTCTTTTTCTACCTCCACCCGCGAAGAATAGACAGCAGGATCGACCGCATCGTAAGCCTGAATAATATTCAGGTGCTGAAGTACATGATCGTTAGGTTCGCGAAGACTGGTATACTCTCGGGGAGCTATGTCGACAATAATTAGCTTGTCGATGAAATTGGGATATCGGTATGCAAAAAGCATCGCCACCTTTCCCCCCATCGAGTGACCCATAAGATGAACATTAGTTAAACCGAGCTGGACTAATAATTCATAAATATCGGCTACCATATCGTTGAATGTATGAGACGAGGTATGCGGCGAGTGACCGTGATTCCGCAGATCGGGTGTAACAACGCAATAATCGGATGAAAGATACTTGGCAACAGTATACCAGTTGTCGGAACTGCCATACAATCCATGTAAAATTAAAAGAGGCTTCCCTTCTCCCAGCTTTTTGTAATACAACTCCATAGCTTCATTCTTCAAAATTCTCTACTCTGTTAGCCTTCATCACGCCTTTTATCTTGGTCAAATTGGTTACCAAACGATTAACATCATTGATATTATGAACATAAATTTCGATTTCACCCTCAAAAATGCCGTCGTGTGCCGATAGATGAATTGTGCGTATATTGATATTCAATTCTTTAGTAATAACCGTAGTTATTTGATTGAAAATTCCAAATCGATCGATACCCGTAATAGCAATTTTAGTTAGAAACGAAAAAAGCTTGTGAGTAGTCCAACGTGTAGGTACAATACGTTCGCTTTGGCTTGAGAGTAATTTGACGGCAGTAGGACATTTCGATTTATGAATGACTATTGAGTTAAATACATTTCGGTAACCTATCACATCATCGCCGGGTATGGGATTACAGCAACTTGCAATCGTATAACTTACCGTTTTTTCATCGGGATTTTCTTTGAGTATAAATGGACTTTTAGGTGTATACTTTTCGGTATCGGTTTCTTGATTTCCATTATCGGAATCGGCTTTTGACAGACCGAGGGTTATTTCCCAATATCGGACCCACTTATTTTTGGCATTTTTGCGCAGAATTTTGGGCAATTCATCAAGGGTAATCAGGTCGCTTCCTATTTTGCTATAGAGTTCTTCTTTATTCGAAACCCCATAGGCAGGCAAAAGTTTTTGAAAAATTCTCGAGGAAGGCTTGAGATCCAATTCTTTAAGCTTATTCTCGAGTATCATTTGCCCCTTCTCAATGCGATTGCGAATGTCGGATTTTAGGGTGTTTTTAATAGCAGTCTTGGCTTTAGCCGTAATGACAATATCGAGCCATTCGCGTTGCACACGATTTTTATCGCTGGTAATGATCTCTACCTGATCGCCCGAAGAAAGTTTATAATTTAACGGAACGAGTCTATGATTAACCTTAGCTCCGATAGCTTTATTACCAATCTCGGTATGAATTTCGTATGCGAAATCGAGGACAGTAGAATCTTTGGGTAAAGTTTTTAGCTCACCTTTTGGAGTAAAAACATGTATTTCGGACGAGAAAAGATTAAGTTTAAAATCATCGATAAATTCGAGTGCGTTAGAGTTAGGGTCGCTAAGGAGTTCGCGAAGTCGTCTTAGCCATTTATCGAGTTCGCTTTCGTGGCTATCGGGCGATTTGTACTTCCAGTGTGCAGCATATCCACGTTCGGCTATCTCGTCCATACGTCGGGAACGAATCTGAACTTCGACCCAACTACCCTGCTGACTCATGACTGTCACATGTAGAGCCTCGTATCCGTTAGTTTTAGGTGTGCTTATCCAATCGCGAATACGATCGGGTTTTGGGGTATAAATGTCGGTAACTATAGAATACACATTCCAGCATTGTGCTTTTTCGGGAATATCGGGTAACGGGTCGAAAACAATTCGTATAGCAAAGAGATCGTATATTTCTTCGAAGGTAACATGCTTAGTTTGTATTTTATTCCAAATGGAATAGATCGATTTCAGACGGCCTGAAATTTCGGCGTGGATACCTTGCTTATTTAAGCTTTCCTGAATAGGTTTAATGAACTGGGCAATAAACTCATCGCGCTGTTGGGCGGTTTCGGCAAGTTTTTGTTCAATCTCATGATATTTTTCGGGGTAACGATATTTAAGGCTTAAATCTTCGAGTTCGGTTTTTATGGAATATAGTCCCAATCGATGAGCTAAAGGAGCATAGAGATAGATGGTTTCGCTGGCAATTTTAATTTGTTTATCACGCGGCATAGAATCGAGGGTACGCATATTATGCAAACGATCGGCCAGCTTAATGAGAATAACCCTTACATCGTCTGAAAGGGTCATGAGCATTTTTTTAAAGTTCTCAGCCTGAAGAGAACTTCTTTCGTCAAAAAGTTCACGAATTTTGGTCAGACCATCGATGATAGAGGCAATTTTTGGGTCGAAAAGGTGGGCAATTTCCTCAAGCGTAATATCTGTATCCTCCACAACATCGTGAAGTAAGGCACTAACAATAGCTTTTACTCCTAAACCAATATCTTCGGAAACAATACGGGCTACTGCCAAGGGATGCATAATATATGGTTCGCCCGAACGACGACGCATATTTTTGTGCGCTTCGTAAGCAATTTTGAAAGCTTTCTCAATCAGCGCTTTTTCCGAAGGATCGTTACAACGATGACAATGCTCCAAAAGGAGTTTATACTGTTGCTGAATAATATTTTCTTCTTCTATTGTTAATGGCTGTTTCATCTATCATTTCTCCGGACAAATCACTACAAACGAACCTTTTTGCTCCTTAGCAACATTATCAGTTCCCGAAAAGCGGATAAAATACATGTATGCTCCCTGCTGAACCACTTTACCTTTAACTGTTCCATCCCACCCTTCGCTCACTTTTTCGGTTTCGAAAACTTTCGTCCCCCATCGGTCGAAAATAGCCATGTAAAACTTGGAAGGTGTAAATACACTGGCAGGAAACATAAAAGGTATCTCAGCTTTCGATTTACAATTGTCCCCTAAGAGTAAATACTTTGGCATCTCGACATTAGCTTGAATGGTAAGACAAACCGTGTTTGACCAAGCATGGCCATTGACTCCGTGAGGATTGTTTTCTTCTATCGCCTCAACCTGATAACAAATATCTTCCATCACTTGTTTATTTCCAAGAGCCGATAAATCGTCGACAAATTTATTATCGGTAGTTGTGCCAATAGGTTCGGTTCCCCCTTTGCGGATACGATAAACAACGTATTCCTTAACATTTCCTTTAAAATATCGATAAAACTCCCAAGAGAGCCTACATTTG
Source organism: Bacteroidales bacterium (assembly GCA_026416115.1). GTDB lineage: Bacteria > Bacteroidota > Bacteroidia > Bacteroidales > DTGW01 > JAKPGM01. The sequence goes on from JAOAFU010000058.1 coordinate 3,464, forward strand.
CTTGAACCCGAAACTGGTTTTTCGAGCGTAAGTACAATATTTGTCGCCACATTCGACTCGAGCGAACCAACTCCCTGATTACATTTATTGAGCAATATAGCTTTATAGTAATAATGTGTTTTATCGAGATCGGGCAAGCTATCGCTAAATGTAACCATATCGCCTTCCATGTAAATTGTATCGACGGGTTCGTAATCGCGCGAATCGTACAAAGAGCGCAGAACAACCAAATTTTTAAATTCATTACCAGGTTCGACCGAGAAAGTAATTTGAAGAGTGTTTTTTGATACCACCCTTGTGCCATCAGCATTGATATAAGAAGTTATTTTAGGGACATAGGGAATATAACTTATTACATTCGACATGCAGGCATTACCCGTTGAAAAGTCGAGTGCAGTTACCCGAAAACGATAATTACTTCCATTGTCAAAACTAAAATTTGGGATATCGGTTGAAGGTAAAGATAGGGTAGTATCGTTAATAAGGTAATCGCTCCCTTTAACAGTAATAATACGGGGTGTTCCTGTATTTTCGGCATACTCGATTCGAAAATAAAATCTCGATACATTTTCCCATCCTCTATAACGGTTCCATCGCAAAATGAGCAAACTGTTACAAGTATCGACACTACTGGTAAGCAAAACATTGGAAGGTGCATCGACCCATGGAATTTTGGTAAGATTCTCTGAACTTGAAAGGTAGAGACTTTTATTTACAGGAATAGCCTCGACTGCAAAGAATACTACTTTATTAAGTTCGTCGGTTGGTACAAAACGATAATAGCTTGTGCCTCCAGTATTTTTAATTTTGGCCACTTCCTCATACTGGGGTTTGTTGTCCTGCGAATTCCAACTTTTATATTTGTAAATGACGAATGAATCGACTTTATTGTCGTTTTCCTGATTTAACCACGAAATTTCGTAACCACCGTTATTATCGAAACTAGCCGAAATATTACTAACAGATATTATGGAAGGCGATTTAAGGGGGGTCTGGCTATAGACCATTGCGCCAATTCCTATTAATGATATAAAAGTCAATAAGTTAGCTTTCATGATAATATTATTAAGATAATTTATATTTACAACGTAATATCTTTAGTATACTCATTGTCTATTTTCAAGGTTTCGTTGACCATAGATGAAACTATGACCTAACCGCAATAAATACGCCAGCATGTAAAATTTTCAAAAAGAATACAATTTTTCAAGGGTTGAGTTATATTCGTTAATAATTTCTTTAATAATATCCCTTACAGGGAGTATTTGATCTATAAAAGCTGCTACCTGCCCTATTTCGAGCTCGCCATCGGAAGTATTTCCCTCGAACATTCCCAGCCTGCTTCTTCCTTTTCCTTTTAATTCTATCAGTTTTTCTGCAGGCAAACATTGATTTTCCGCTTCCTCGAGCCTATCGGAGTAGGCATTACGTATTATTCGCACCGGTGAAATTTTACGCAAAGCCAGACGTGTTCCTCCGTCGCCAGTTTCGATAATTTTTTGTTTAAAGTTAGAATGGGCCGATGATTCGATAGAAGCAGCGAACCGACTTCCGATCTGAACTCCCTCAGCACCCAGACACATAGCTGCAAGCATAGCTCTACCCGATGCAATGCCCCCCGCAGCTACCAAGGGCAAGTTAATAAATTTTTTCAAAAGTGGTACAAGAACCATGGTAGTATTTTCTTCCTTCCCATTATGCCCTCCTGCTTCTACCCCTTCGGCTACCAAAACATCTACTCCTGCCTCTTCACATTTTCGAGCGAAATAGAGATTAGAAACTACATGGGCGACGATAATGCCATGGTCGTGAAGTATTTTTGTCCATTTTGCTGGGTTGCCTGCCGAGGTAAAGACGATGGGCACTTTTTCTTCGATAACTACTTTGATATTATCGTCGGCATGCGAATATAAAAGAGGCACATTAACCCCAAAAGGTTTGTTGGTTGCCTGTCGAGTTTTCTGAATATGAAGCCTTAAAACATCGGGCGACATCGAACCCGAACCTATCAGTCCCAAACCACCTGCATTGCTAACTGCTGCAGCTAGTTCCCATCCACTGCACCAAACCATCCCCCCCTGGATAATCGGGTATTCTATCGAAAAAATTTTTGTTATACGGTTGTTTGCATTCATCATTATGGTAAAAAGAAATGATTGTTTAATGTTCACAAAATGTTATGCATTTTAGCATTTGTGCAAATATACTAAATTTCATGGGGTTAGATTAACTATCGAAGCAATCGGTAAATTTTTCTAATTTTATGCGCAAATAAATCTATTCATGCAAGTTATCGTAAGTTTTTCGACCGATCCTTTTTTTAACCTTGCTGCCGAAGAATTTTTGTTGAAAAATTACAGGGGAGACCTACTATATCTTTATGTAAATAAACCTTCTATAATTGTTGGAAAGCATCAAAATTTACTTGCCGAAATAAATTACCGTTATGCATTCGAGCACCATATAATATTGGCCCGACGTATAAGTGGAGGAGGTACAGTATATCACGATGAAGGCAACTTGAATTACGCTTTTTTTACTTCGGCCCCTACAGGCTCTCAGGTTAATTTTCAGAAATATTTGAACTTGGTAATCGAAGTATTAAGGAGAGTAGGTATTACAGCAATATTTGAAGGAAAAAATAACTTACGAATCGATGGTTATAAAATTTCGGGAAATGCTGGTCATGTATACAAAAATATTGCATTGCATCATGGAACTCTGTTGGTTAATGCTAACCAGCAAATGTTATCGGAAAGTTTAAGAATTTCGGAAGGATTATATATCGACAAGGCAGTAAAGTCGGTTAGGGCAAAAGTTGCTAACCTTTGCACTTTTGTGCCAGACTTAACCATTGATAAGCTAATCGATACCTTTTGCGAAGTTGTTCAATCGACGCGTTCTTCTTTTACACTTGAAGATATCGATCATATTAATAACCTCAAAAAGAACAAATTTGAGACTCAGGAGTGGGTTTGGAACTATAGCCCCCCTTATCTTTACCAACGAACCGGTACTCCTTGGGGCAACATACAGCTCGAAGTGGAAAAAGGAATAATTGCTGAAGCACGAATAGAGTATAGTCCTTCATGGAATGCTCAGTTAAAAGGGAAACGTCACCATTACGAGAGCATACACGAATTTATCTCGGTATTGGGTCTACCTAGTGAGAATATTTGGTGGTTTTTCTGATATTTTCTGGATATCAACTTTTTCATAAAAATTACGTATAAATTCATTGAAATAGTGATAGTTGGTTAAAATTTGAATATTATTACATCGTACCCTTAATTTTTAGGGAGATCTGAAAAACAGGTAATCAATTGAAGCAAAAAAATTGGGATAAAGTGGCAGAAGATAATTTAATGCATTAAATTTATCAAAAAACCAGACCCTATGATCCTGTTTAATGTCACCCGAAACCGACAGAAATCGCTTATTCACTGGGCGAAACATCATGAGATTGATTTTCCCTCCGAGCCAGAAAATCTTGAAAAAGTAACCCATTTGTCATTACGTTTCAAAGGTGTTGAACAGTTACCAAGGGAAATCAAATTTCTCGTGAACCTCGAAGAAATTGATGCTTCGTACAACTATATTTCTGAAATTCCATGGGAGTTTGGAGCATTAAAAAAATTAAAACGAATCAATTTTTCGCACAATCGCCTGCAAGACATACCTGGAGTTATCTGTAAACACACTCCTTTACTTTCGTTGAATCTGGAAGGTAACCATATCCGAAAAGTGCCGGCAATTATCGCTAATTTAATTAATCTTGAAACGCTGAATCTGGCTTTTAATGAAATTATTGAGATACCTAACGAATTTAAATATCTTGTTTCGTTAAAAGAGCTCGACCTGGCGGGGAATCAACTCTCTGAGCTACCTTCTAGTTTTTCGAAATTGCCCTCACTGAAGGAAATTAAAATTTGGAAAAATCTTTTTGAGCAATTACCAAAAGAATTAGAAAAAATTTCTACCCTTACAGCAATAGAGAACGAAGTCGATATTGACCGCTTAAGTAAACTTTTTATTGAGTCTGTTAAATTTGATGATGTTGCTGCAGCAAGAAAGTACTTAACACTGGGCGCCGATGTTAATTATCGGTGGGAGGGTTATGAAAACCAGCAATTTACAACTGCATTGTTTGAGGCTAAATCGGTTGAAATGGTTAAATTTTTACTCGAAAATGGAGCCGATGTGAACATAGCCAGAATAGTTAAAAAATCCGAATCATTTATTTTCTGGGAGAGTGAAAAACAAGAAACCGAAACGTTTTTAACCAAAAAACACTCAGCCGAAATAACCCGATACTTGAAAAGTATTAACCTGTTGGAAGACTAACAGGATTAATCGGTGGGCACATCCTTTTTTAAATTATAAAAAGCACCCCGTTCGGTCATTTTCATTTCAATTACATCGAGACAAAGCAAATTGATAAGAAGATTTTCGGTTTTGCCGTAAGTTAACCTCGAAAATCGTTGTAAACGAGTAAAGGAAACATCGCGATTTTGGGCAAGGTAGGAGAGTAATTTTTTTTCCTCGTCGGTATATTTGAGGAATATTCCTTTAACCGTGCTTTTTTTCTTTAAATAGCGAATATATACTTTGTTAGCTTTTATATTTTGGTCGTGACTGCGAATGTATACAATCCATTTATCAGATTCATCCTTGGCATAACAAAGATTTTGGCTTTTCTCAACTTCGACTTCGATAACAATTTTGCCTTCTACATGCCATTTTTTAATCGAATACGAAACAGCGGGTTTACAATAGAGATTAGCTGTTTCAATCATGTATATCTCCTCTTCGCTTCTCACACCAGCAATAGCCCCATTGTCCTTAACACCAATAAGGAGCTTACCACCGTCGGTGTTGGCAAAGGCGACGAGAGTCCGGGCAATTTTGCGGGCATCGTTAATGGCAAATTTAAAATCGAGCTGCTGATTTTCGCCCTGAGCTATTAGGTTTTTTATATAGTAGTGTCCTGGATGGGCTCGCAAATCCTTACTCATGACAGACAAGTTTGAAAATCGTAATATTGTCTACCTTTGAGGTACTACAAAGTTAGGCTTTTTTCAGAAAATCAGAAGGCTTAGAAAAAACAACTTTTTATTCCAATTATAGCCTAATATAGAATTGCTAAATGTAATTCCCGTCGCTATAGTGTGAGGTTGAAAAATTAATGAAGCAGAAATCGTTTTGATTAAATGTGCATTAATAGAGATATTCCAACGTTCGTTGTCAAAAAAAGGTTTCCACTCGGGCGATAAGTTTATGGGAAGTCCTAAACCAAATCCAGCGTAGTAGCGCGAGTTGAAATGATATGCAGCCGAAAATCCGGCTACTGGAATTAATTTGATTGGGGATGCATATTGGTTGTTATATGCTAAAAAAAGAATTGGTGTTAATTTAATACCCCAACGTCTATTAGTTGCCCAAGCAAACTGAAAGGGAGAACTGAGTGAGAGCATTTGAATATGCCTGCTGGTTTTTAAGCCGGCTGCAATACCCAATCTTTTATTTAGCAGGTACATAAATTGAGTTTGAAATAACTTATGTTCGGCCACGTTTGTCCAGCCAATGCCTGAAAAAACAATACGTGTATTTAGATTATAATCTTCGGGATTAAAAACATAACCCCACGACATGCTTTGAAAATAAAATTGGGGGGCTATCCTCGAAAAATGAAAATCGGTCAGACTGTCGGTACTCAAGTATTTACGAGCTACTAATCTTTCATTGCAGAAAACAAGTTTTGAGTCGTACGTTGAGTTAAACCCCCTAAACCGACCCGGATATTTTTGTCCGCTGTATGTTAAAAAATGAGTAAAAGCTTTTTTAGCCGAATCGACTTGTCCTTCCATGGCCCAGGCATATCCAGAACAAAAATTGATATCCGAAAAATAGTTCATGTCGGGATAAACCTTGCAAAGCTTTCGGATGTTCTCGATAGCTTGACTATAATCGCCATTTTGAAGAAAAAACAATATGGAATCGTAACTCAGTACAAGCATTTTGTCGAAAGATGAGATCCAATAATCGTTTTCGCTCATACCTGATTGCATAAGCGAATATTTTTGCGCTTGCATAAGAAAAGTGTCGATATTTTTGGAGTTAACCGTGTTTCTGTTGGGTAGCCGAAGGGGTATTCCTTTATAGGTATATAGGTCGCATTTTTCGTTGTAAGCTAAGTGACGGGTTTGAAAACAGCCTGAGTTAAGCAACAGGATAAAAATAATAATCCCATTTATGAGTTTTTTCGAATAAACTCTTAACATGCAGTATTTCTGGGTTACTTTTTCGAACTTGATGTAAGACGGGATTCCTTTGGATGGTGTTTTCAAAGTGTTGAAGTTGCGTATTGTTTATAGAAATTTTTTTATTATACGGTTAATGATGGGTAGTATCTCTGAGTATTTTCTCCATTTTTCGACCTTTAGCTAGCTCGTCAATAAGTTTATCTAAATATCTAACTTTTTTTTTCAACTCATTGTCAATTTCTTCAATACGATAACCACAAATTACCCCTTTGATAAGATGAGCGCATGGATTTAATTTAGCTTGAGCAAAAAACTGCTCAAACGTAACGTTTTTTTCTATTAACTCATATACTTTAATTTTGTCAAAACCAGTCAACCATTGAATCACTTGGTGAAGTTCTTCTTTGGTCCTTCCCTTACTTTCTATTTTTTTTAAATAGTGGGGGTATACCGATGCAAAAGTTGTTTTAGCTATTCTTTCATTATGTTCCTGTGTAGCTTTCATATTTTTTTATAAAAGAAAACGATTAGTTTGTAATCGTGTTTCAAGTAACCGAAAAATGTGTTTAATAAAATTTACCCCAGGTAAAGTAGATAAGGAGTTTAACAAACCCCAACACCACAATTTTCATCATTCCAAAATTTTAAACAACTCATCGAGTTTAGGGGTAAGAATAATTTCAGTACGACGGTTTTTGGCTCGTCCATCGGTTGTTTTATTGGAAGCTATAGGCATAAACTCACCTTTTCCAGCAGCAGTGAGGCGTTTGGGATCGATAGTAGAATTTTCGAGCAGGATACGGATAATAGATGTAGCGCGCATAACACTCAGATCCCAGTTATCCTTAATTTCTCCACGGCTTTTATAAGGAACATTATCGGTATGCCCCTCGATAGTAATGTTAATGTCGGGATTACGTTCGAGCACCTGTGCCAATTTTCGTAAAGCTTCCTTACCCCGAGGATTAACACTAGTACTTCCTGAGGGAAAAAGCAATTTTTCCTCGAGCGACACATATACTTTTCCATTTCGAATATCGACGCTTAACCCTTCGCCCTCGAAACCCAAAAGCGCATCGGAAACCACATTACGAAGAGCCCTAACTACAGAATCCTTTTTGAAAAGAATCGACTCGAGCTCTTTCAAACGAGCATCGCGTTTATTTAGTTCGGCAGTCATACGTTCGAGGTTAATACGTTTTTCGTTCAAACTCTTTTCGAGAGCAGACAGCGAAGCCTCTTTTTTTCGCAGCTCTTCCTGTGTTTCCTGCAGCTGACGCATCAGTCGGGCCGACTCTTTTTGGGCTCCTTTAAGTAACAACTCATGCGCATCCTGAAGACTGGAATGCTCGGCATACAGGCTGTCGAACGAACGAGCCAATCTTTGGAGTTCCTGCGCTCGTTGCATACTATCTTTTACCATGGCCGACATTCGTGCTTCATTTCTTTGAAGTTGGATTTTTAACTCGGCATTTTCGACCTTATATTGTTCGTTCTCGGTCTTTATCCGATTAAGCTGCTGATTGGCCTGCTGTAACTCGCTCTCGGTAGCTCTGTATTTTTGTAAGGGTACGCATGCAGAAAATAACACAGCTATTGCAAATGTCGATAAAACTATGTACTTAATATTTCTCATGTTGTGTCTTTTTTCGTATTTAAGCAAATATAGATTAGTTTTTATCAAATAGGTAAAAGATTTACTTATGTTTTTTTGAAATTATACTCAACATTCAATTTAAATACTCAAAGAACTAAGATTAGTACTTCAATTTGACATGCTTATACTGGTTTTATGTCATTATGTCGTTTTGTTTGATAATTTTCTGTCATTTTGTCTGCTTTTAGAGATGGTATTTAATTTGAGTAGAAATAGGATGAAAACTAATAATAAAACTAAAAAGAAAGGAGGGCAGACCTATGTTAGCACTAAGAAATATTAACACCTTACCCAGCCTTGTAGAAGAATTCTTCAACAACGAATTCCCCTTTTCGTGGGTACGTAATTGGAATACATCGAGTGTTCCGGCAGTAAACATTGCCGAAACAAAGGATGAATACCGAATTGAAGTAGCAGCGCCAGGTTTGGATAAAGACGATTTTAAGGTAAACGTCGAAAACGACACCTTAACCATCTCGGCCAATAAAGAGGTAAAGAAAGAGGAAAAAGACGAAACCTATACCCGTCGCGAATTTTCGTACACTTCTTTCTGCCGTTCGTTTAACTTACCCGACACCGTCGATGGCGAAAAAATTAAAGCTGAACACAAAAATGGGGTTCTTACCATTTATGTACCCAAAAAAGAAGAAGTGAGAAAAAAACTTTCGAGAGAAATAAAAATCTCATAAAAATATGAGGTGCAAGGTTGAGCACAAAAGGCTCCTGAGGGGAGCCTTTTGTGTTTTATTGTTTTCGATAGCTTTAATAATCCACCGATTATAGCCTCTCATTTGCATGGTGAATAAGGAAAAATGCGTGACTAATATGTAGACATGCTGTAGAAAAGTAGTACAACTTTATTAGGGGTTTCCTATTCTTTAGCACTAACTTAGCCTCAACAATTAATCATAAAAAACTATGAAACGAATTCTGATAATATTATTAACAAGTACTTGTGTGGTGTTTGCTGGACTATCGCAAACCAAAAGCAATAAACGTGGGGTAGCCTATGGATATCACAAAGAAGCCGACTTTCAGACGATTTCACCATACATCTCGTGGTGGTACAACTGGAGCATCAAGCCAGATAACGGAGTAGCAGGAGTTTATGAGAACTATGGAATAGAATTTGTGCCCATGGCATGGAACAATAATTTCAACGAAACAGAGCTGAGAGCCTTTCTCGAATCACATCCAAATGTACATTATCTCCTCGGTTTTAACGAACCCAATTTTCTTGACCAGGCTCGAATGACACCGAAACAAGCTGCTGCAGCATGGCCAAAGCTAGAAAAAATAGCAGCCGATTATGGCCTGGAATTAGTGGGACCAGCTGTTAACTGGTGTGGAAGCTGTGTCTCTGAAAATGGTGTAACCTACACCGATCCTTACAAATACCTCGACGATTTTTTCGCCGCATGCCCCGATTGTAAAGTAGATTACATAGCTGTACACAACTACATGTGCTACAGTGGTGCTTTGAAGAGCTATCTCGACGGATTCAAAAAATATGGCAAAAAAATATGGCTAACCGAATTTGCCTGCTGGGATCAGAGCAATATCACTGTAGATATGCAAAAAAGCTTGGTAATAGGGGCACTCGACCTTCTCGAAAACGACACTATGATATTCCGCTACGCCTGGTTTAATGGAAACCGTTCTGGTGCATATCCTTATCTCGATCTTTATAAATCGACGGCAGGTCAACTTACCGACTTAGGCAGGCTGTACATGACTTACGATGCTCGACACGACACTTTGGTGTACGTTACGATACCCGCAAGAATTGAAGCAGAAAATTACGCTACCATGTCGGGTATTTCGCTCGAAGCCACAAAAGATTTAGATGGAAATGCAAACGTCGGATGGGTTGATGCTGGAGACTGGCTTACTTATAACGTATATAACCCCGATAGCCAGAAAATCTATCTTTACTTCAGAATTGCCAGTACAGCGGCTACATCGATCGATATATACGATAATGGGGCAAAATTGGGCACCTTAAATATTACTAACACGGGTGGTTGGCAAACCTGGAAAACTTTTCTTTTCGAAACAACCCTCGATACGGGTAAACACAAAATTAAAATTTATACTCCCACCGGGAAATTTAATCTCAACTGGTTATGGTTTTCGAATACAAACCTTTCTTTAGGCACTAGTCAATTAGGTATCCCTACCGTTGAGATTTATCCAACTTTAGTAGACCAATCTTTTAAACTTGTAACCAGAGATAATAACGAATCCCTTGAGGTGAGCATTTTCAATCATCAAGGAACAGTGGTATTGAAAAAAAATCTCGACAAAACACCGAGTATTAATGAAATAAATGTGTCGAATCTAAAACCAGGTCTATACACCTTAAGAATAGCAACCAAAAATACCTCAGTACATAAAAAATTTGTCAAAAAATAGACAACAGCCAACTTAAGGAAACTTTTTTTACCAAAATCGATTTTTCGAGAGTTTCAGCGCATTGTACATGGATTTGTAACTCTTGGAATATTAAAAAAAGCGATAGTCAAAATTCACTATCGCTTTTTTTTTATTATAGCAAAATCGAGCAGAAGGTATCAGCGATGAAAAGAAGCGCTAATGAATTTTAACACTTCGGGTAAGGCGGTTCGCCAGTAAGTCCAATTGTGCTCACCACCACGGACTCTAAATTCGTGTTTAATATCGCGTTCGCGCATCGCCAAGTGCAAATAACAATTGCCAGCTATCAGAAAATCCTTGTCGCCACAATCGATATACCACCGTACCGATTCTATTTTCTCTTTAGGCATGGTTTTAACCAGATAAAGTGGCGAATTTTGCTTGAAATAATCGGGTAAAGAGTCGTTAACCAATGGTCCGAAAATGTTGGTTAGTCCAACCACGTTGTTTTTAAGGTTTCGATACGCCTCTTCATCGGTAAAGACAGCAGCACTAAGTGGTGCTGCAGCAGCAAACATTTCGGGGTGTTTTAGTCCGTAAATTAATGTTCCATATCCGCCCATCGAAAGTCCTGAAATAGCTCGAAATTCTTTTTTCGAACGTATACGGTACTTTTTTTCGATGGTGGGTATCAACTCATTAAAAAACATATCCTCGTATCCTTGCTTCTGATTATATCCATTAAGATAAAAACTTACTCCAGCATCGGGCATTACAATAATCATGGGAGCCACTTCGCCCGACTGAATTGCTTCATCGGCAATTCTTCCAACTTCGCCAAACTGTACCCAAGCAGTTTCATCGTCGGTATATCCATGTAGCAGGTACAAAACAGGATACGAACGCTGAGAATAGTCGTAATCTTCGGGCAAATAGATAGAAAATTTAACAGGTTTCCCTAAAATTTTACTATCGAAAGACTGACTTTCAATAATTTTCCCTTGCGATAACAAGGGTAGAGCAAAAAACAGGATATATATAAAAATACATGCTTTTGTAAAGTGGCGTAAAACATTCTTAATAGCTTTCGTCGATCTGTTAATTGATAATTCCATAGCTTTTGAATATTTTGGTTAAAAATTATTTCTGCATATCCTGAGTTGTAAAACCCGAAGCAGGCAATCCTTCCTTATTGAAAAGTTCGGCCTGCGCGCCATTTCTCATAGCATAACGTACGTAAACGGGGCTCTTGACCAATGGGCTCCAGACCACTAATCGATCATTTTCGATTCGTACCATTGCCGGATAAAATTTCTGATTTTCACCTGCTATTTCAAACTCTTTGGGTTGTTGAGTGGATAACTTCAGTCCACTGCCTACACCTGTAAAAGTAATATACATTTTATCGCCTTTAACTATAGCACCCTGATACAATGGCCCACTGTATACCATTTTTTTATTGTAAGTTTTAGCTAAGGCCCACAATGCCAATCGCTCACCCACTTCGCGTTTGTATGGGGGATGAATATTTTTCACATCTCCAACATCGAGTGTGACCGCCATCCCTGTGTTGGGTAAAGAAAGTGTTCGGCGTTGCGATTCGCGCAACCAGCCACTATCATCGTTATCGACTCCCGAATATTCCCATGGAGCAAGTTGCACGAAATAAAAAGGGAAATCGCCTTGTTGCCAAACTTTTCGCCAGGATTCGATCATTGTAGGAAAAAGTTTAGCATACTGGGTAGCTCTTCCAACATTTGCTTCGCCTTGGTACCAAATAGCTCCTCTAATGCCATACGGCACAAGTGGATGTATCATAGCATTGTATAAAAAGGATGGTAGCGAAGGACCCGGAACAATGCTAATTTTGGGGCGTTTAAAAAAATCGCCATTTGAAATATTGTATACATAAATACGATCGCTCATAAATTCGCCCACGGGCATATACTTCCATTCGCCAGAAATGGCAATCTTTTCGTTGGTTGTAACATTGATAAGGTACATTTCTTCAGGTTTGCCCCAAATACCTCCACCTCCCTGATTATCTATTACCCTAACGGAAATATTAGCTAACTCACCTCTCACCAGTGCGGCAGGTACACGATACTTTCGGGGAGTTTGCCAAAAACCGGCTTCTTCATATCCCCCTACCTTAACCCCGTTAAAATAGGTTGCATCCATATCGTCAATCATGCCGAGCGAAAGTTCGAGCTCATTACCTACCCACGAAGAGGGAATATTAACGGTTTTGCGAAACCACACAACACCATCGAAATCACCAATTCCTCCTTGCTCCCACAAAACGGGTAACTTCATTACGGGCCAAAGCGAATCGTTGAAAAAAGGATTTTTCGCTATCGAATCGTTAAGATTAAGATTTTTCCATCGATTAGGATCGCTAATCTCAGGGGTTATTGTTGGATGACTTTTAATCCAATCGCAAAGATTAAGATATTCGTTAGTCAAGCTGGGTATGTTGTTTAAAAGACCACTAAATTCGGTAAAATCGGCTAACGCTTCCTGCGGTGTCCATGCTTCAGCAGGTGTTCCTCCCCAACTGGTATGAATAAGTCCGATGGGTACTTTCAAAGTTTCGTATAATTTTTTGCCGAAAAAATAGGCAGTTGCACTAAACTGTCCGGCAGTCTGTTTATTTAATGACATCCACTGCCCCATACACGAGTCGACCGGTACAATAGAATAAGCACGTGTAACTGTAAAAGTTCGGAGATAGGGATTATTGGCATTTGCAATCTCTTTTGCCGAACCCATGATGGTGTCGCGCGGTGGCCATCCCGCTAAGGGCATTTCCATGTTGGACTGACCTGAGCATATCCACACTTCGCCAATTAAAACATCGGTCAATGTCCTTTCTGCATCAGAAGTACGAATAGTAACCGCATATGGACCCCCTGCACTAGGAGTTTTGATCTTAATCTTCCATTTTCCGCTGTTGTCGGCAAAAGTTTTGGCATTGATCCCCCAATTTGTACTTACTGTAACTTCAGTACCTGGTGTAGCCTTACCCCATAGGGGAACTTCCATCTGTTGCTGCAGCACCATTTGGTCGGCAAAAAAACTGGGAAGCCATAAATCGCCAGCAACAATTATTGGTTGAAACAACATCAACGAGATAAACAAAAAGAAAATCCTTTGGATAGATTTTCTTAATATCGGCCTGCAATCTTGATTGCAGCTAACCAAAATACAATTATTTTTTTTCATAAAACTAACTTGTTATAATTAAATTCATTTTTGGCACGAAAAGGATTGAAATAAATATTTTGAATTCATCTGATTCATCTTCTTGGAAAAGATTTTTACCTTTTCTGAAGTATTTGAACCTTAAAGGTAAATCATTTTACCTTAAAAGTTCTATTTTTTTGTAATCAAAATGCTGTATGTTATCAATTTTAACCATAGACTGTTACATTTTCCACCATTGTGTTTGCCGTATAAAAACCTTTAGTATTGAGATAATAACATGAGTATTTTTGGATGTCTGAAAATATGACCAAAATTGTCGTTAAAAAAAGAATAATCCATATTATAAGTTTTTCAAAAATATAAACCATGGTAAAATATATTTTTTGGTAAGATGAACTAAACTTATCCTGTTTAACATAAGCTGATTGTTAGGTAAAAAACTGCCCATTTTCGAAAATTTTGGTTTAATTCCCTTACGAACATATTTTAAACGATATATGATTTTCAGAAGAGGAATTGAAAGTGGAGGGGATGTTAAACCTTGTTTCTATCACAAGTTAGCCCCTACGGGGCATTATTGGATCTTCAATATGCATGCTTTGTTTATTGGGATTCTTACTCATGTGCCTTCTAAACTGACCCCTACGAGGTTTTATTCGGATAATTCAAAATTACCATTGAAAAAGAAAGATTGACATTAGAAATTTTTCCTATTGACAATTTTTGGAAAAAAAAATTGGGACACAACATTAATGTGCCCCAATAATTGAAGAAGGACTTGGATTAATTTTCAGCTACTTAACAATTAAAGTTTGTAAAACCTTTTCACTATTATTCTCGATTTGCACAAAATAGGTTCCTGGTACGAGTTTTAATTGATTGAGTGAAATAATATCGGACTGAATAGGAGTAAAATCATGAATCACCTGACCATTTACATTAAAAATTCTAATTTTTTGAATTTTTGTACCAGTATTGGATTTAATCACTAATACCTGATTTGAATTCACAGGGTTAGGATATACCGAAAATGCACTTCTTTTCTCGAGATTATCGACAGCAACAGGCGCTTTGGCCGATGCTATTACGTTAAGAGCAGCAGTTGGTTTTTTTGTATTTGGATCCCATGCTCCCAGGGTATAACCCTGCCAGTTGTATGCTTGAGGCTCCCAGTAAAATACACCCAAAGCACCAACCGAACGGGCTTTGGCAATAATATCTTTCAGAAAGTTACCACAAGCTGTAGGCTGATCCCACGACATGCCGACTTCGCAAATCATTACCGACTTTCCATAGCGCGATTTCATATCCTGCATATTGGTAAGACACTGTGCTGCTTTGGTCGACCAGTCGGTAGGTGAAGGATAAAGCGACATACCGATACAATCGTAACGAGCACCATTGGCTTTAAGGCCGTCGAACATCCAGCGGAACAAACTATTATCATACCCGTTCGACAGGTGAACAATGACTACAGCGCTGGGGAAAACAGCCTTTACGGCATCGTTACCGCTATTAACCAACCAGGCAAAATTTCGCATATTTGTTGAAGCTTTACCTTCGGGCCAAAGCATTCCGTCGTTGGTTTCATTGCCTACCTGTACCCATTTTGGAGTTACACCGGCAGCTTTAACGGCATTACAAACATCGAGCGTATGGTTGTATACCTGTGTACAAAGCTGGCTTATGTCGATTATGCTACTCCAAGCAGCAGGTTTAGTTTGTTTACCAGGATCGGCCCAGCTATCGCTGTAATGAAAGTCGAGCATAACATCAAATCCAGCAGCCTTAGCACGCTTTGCTTTGTTAACTACGTCGGTTTTTCCGCACCAACCCCCCGATGGGTTGACCCAAACCCTTAGCCTGATAGCATTGAAACCAAGGCCTTTTAAGATAGTAAACACATCTTGTTTAACCCCGCTGCTGTTGTACCATACGTAACCCGATGCTTCCATTTGAGTTACCCAGCTAACATCGGCCCCTTTTACCTGTGCCTGCAAAGGGCGAATCGACAATAGCCCCGCGGCAACGAAAGCAAGCACAAAAAACAAAATTTGTAGCTTTTTCATAGTTTTCGGTTTTTAATTGGTTAGTAAATCCAATATAAAGTTAAGGTTTGCTGATAGTACTAAGCACGTGTTTTTTAGACATTTACCTATGGTTTTTTGGACAATTTGCAAGCCTTTCGGTAATTTGCTGGTGCCATACCAACTATTCGTTTAAATATTTTCGAAAAATGAAGCGGGTCGTTATATCCGACTATAAAAGCTATTTCGGATATTGACAAGTCGGCTTGCTGTAAAAGTTTCATGGCGTGCTTAATTTTAATCATGGTTTTTAACTCGATTAAGCTTAAACCAGTATGTGCCTTGACTTTCCTCAGCAAATTTCGTTGGCTTGTGTTTGCCACTTTAGCCATATCGCCTACAGCAAAGTCAGGTTTTTCAAGATTTTTTTCTATCTCTTCAATTATCCGCAATAGGGTTAGATAGTCGCGATTGTTTTCCACCGTTAATAGGTTTTTGGGATACAATTTAGTATTTGCGTCGGCGGCGACTGGGTTAGTCTTGGGAATATAAAGGGTTGCCCGAGGTTAATCCTCCGGCAACCCAGCTAACTAAAAACTCACATTAACTCTATACTCGGGAGCAATGTTTACCGAATTAAGCTTTAAAAACGTTTTGTTATTTTTGAAATCGGGTATAGCTGATGAAGGAAGATCTTGCAAATACTTAGCATCAGAGTATATAGGACGGAAATATAAAACCATTTCCTTTGCCGAGCGGTCGATAAATTTTTTGAGGCCTATGGTCCAAGGCTGTCCATAATAAAAGTCGTCGGCTACAAGTTTCCCATCGATAAAAGCCATGGCGACATCTGCCACATAATCGACGGTAAGATAGTAGTCGGATACATAAGGTTTCAGTTCATATAAAAATTTCAGGTTTACTTTATTATCGGAAATTTTTTCGATTTGTACATTGGAAGAAACAGTAGGTAAAGTAATATGGTAACTCTCAAATACTGATCTATGGGATATATTTACGACTGTGCCAAAATTGGATTTTGGAACATAGTTTCGTTTGGGAAAAATATCGAACGCTATCTGATTCTCACCTTTTTGGATCAACTGGATGTTATTGTCAGCATCAAGCACCAGAGCTTTAGAGATGATTAGCCGTGGGGTGTTTTTACTTCCAATAACCCAGCTGTTTTCTGCCATTTGTCGATTGATAATTAATAATTGTATTTTTTCATTCTTTAAATTAATTAATACAGGTATTGATCCAGCATCGACAGTAACCAGCCTATTACCTTCTAATTCCATCACCTTTGCTCCTTCTGAGGTGGCAAAAGTAGATTTAGTATCAATCAACAATTCAGGTGTTATACCGTCGACAGCAAAAAAGACATAGTAGGTAGTATCGTTGTTTGTGAAACGAGTAAGTGGCTGAACAGTAGCATACAATAAGCGCGAATTGCCCAATAATTGATTAATTGGTAGGATTACATTTTCGTTACTTTTAAGGGTAAATGGTTTTTGAGGTAAAACTAATGACTGTCCGGCTATGTTGATTTTAAACTGAACATTTGGTATATCTTTCGATTGGATATGATCCTGAAAATTTAGCATAAACAGAAAGGCCGATTTACCATCAGTGCGGATAGCATACCTTAGTTGTTGGAGGTTATCGGGTTTTATTTTTCCTTCGAAACCAGTTGGAAAATAAGACATAGGAGCCAATTCATTGCCAAAAGCATGAATGAAATGATGCAGGACTTTAAGACGCAGGTATGAATTACGAATCTGGCCGAACTCTCCGATAGGAGCTTGAAAATCGTATGAAATTTTAGGATATCCATAAGCTTCATCGGAATAAAAGGCATACTTGCCCATTGGGGAAGAACCCCCATGATACATATAATAACCGATTCCATTTGAGCCACTTCCAAGAAAGCGGTTGATCACTGCATCGAGACTTTGAGGAGGTACAGTAGGACGTCGTTCATATCTGACCATGATGCCCCCGCCTATTTCGGCTGTTAAATTAGGATAATCTTCGGGAACATATCGTACGGGTGAATAATCGGGTTCGCGGTGAAGATCTTTGTAGAGGAAAAAAGGAGAGAGACTAAGCGGTGCCCAGGTTGGATAAGGATAAGCTCCTGTAACGGGTATCGTTTCTTTTTCGATAACAGCAGCATACCCCCAGCCAGTGGCTGTAAATAGGGGAGCATCGAGACCTGCTTGTTGAGCCAGCTGTTTTAATAAGCGCATGTGTCGGTCGCCATACTCATTAAAGCTATTTTCTCGTGCCGAAGCAACCCCAACGCCGGCTTGGGTAATGCTACGATCCTGCTCGGCAGCGGTCCAATCGTCGGGTTGACCCGGATAAGTGAGTCCCCATGGCGAAGCTGAATGTTGATACTCGTTTTCGAGCTGGATACCGATTATAGGACCTCCATCACGGAAAAGCAAACCCTCCACTTGTTTAGCAATTTGTTTATACCAGCGTTCAACATACCACAGATAAAGGCTATCGTTAGAACGAATGGTTAATGGACGACCAAGCAGCCAGTCGGGTAGTCCACCATTCCGAATTTCGCCATGACAGAAAGGTCCGATACGAATAATCAGCTTCATATTATTGGCTGCACACAGCTCTACAAAGTGTCTTAAATCCTTGTCTCCATTCCAGTCAAAGATACCCTCTTCCTCCTCGTGCATAATCCAAAATATATAGGTAGCAATAATATCTACCCCTCCAGCCTTAATTTTTTTTATCGACTCATCCCAATATTTTGCAGGATAACGAGAGAAATGAAATTCGCCCATGACTGGAATATACGGTTTTCCATTCTGAACTAAATAAAAATTATTGGCCGATAACGACTCTCCCTTATAGTTCTCGCCCCCAAGTTTTAAATGATCGCTCTTAATCTTTTTTTCGACCGAAGGAATAGTAATGGAATATAAATTTTTAGTCGTTCTTTGTGCCCACAGCACGCAACCTATTGCTTGTAATACGGCAAAAGCAATCAAATGTGATGTCTTCATAATTTCAGCTTTTTATTAATTCCTCAAACTTTTCAGCTTTTTGTCAATAGTATTTTTCTAAAAAAAATCCCTTGACGTGTACTAATTTTAATCAAATAAACCTGCGAAGGCAGGTCGGAAATATCAAGTTCATAGATATTCGGTTCAAATTCTTTGATTTTTTTTCCTAATAATGAAAAAATTTCAACACTGCAGATATTAAATGAAGTATTGTTTGATTTTAAAACAAATTTGCCATTTGAGGGATTTGGGATCACTTCCCACTGGGTAGTACGTAAATTGTGTACTTGGGTTCGAACTGAGTCGCACGAACCAAATACATGTTTTATAATGGTATCGTTGTCCGGAACAATCAGCTGTCTGTCGGTCCCCCATGCTTTTGCACAAGCAGAGGGTACTTTTTCCCGATAGTTTTGATAATTAGTCCAACTGTTGTTCCGAATAAAATAGTAAACAATTGTATCGCCTATATGAAGATTTGCAGTATAGGAATATATCATATTGGATTCGGGTGTCATTCTAGAAAAAACCCAGTTGTTGAGCGTGCCTGTTATAAACACACCGCGAGTTACATCTTGTCCCGTCATATCGACTTTAAAAGTAACTTTCGATTTTGTTTTTGGAACGATTGGACGACACGACCCAAAGGGGAAAAAAAGTATAGTATCTTTAGCTTCAACAATATATTGTCGGATATTATACCCGCACGAATCGATCAAACTTTCTTTTGCAACAAAAGAAGAGTCCGACAGAAAAGTATATCGAATGGTATCGCCTTGTTTTAGCCAGGTAGCATAGCTAAAAGTCGAGTTTCCATGCGCTATCATAGGAACAATTTTCTCGGCTCCTAACATTGAGATCCATAGATAAGATTTCGAGGTCGATATATTATAGGAAACTTTGAAGGTTGTTTTGAATGAAGAATCGATATTTTGATAAAAAATAGGTTCTGTCCATCTTCCGCCGCCATTTTCCATAAAATTAGTGTTAACTGGGTCGAAAAAGGCAAGATGATCGTGCGAACTTCCGATACCCCAAGGGGTTCGGCATGGAGTCGAAACCCAAGCAGGTTCCCAAAATATGACTCCAATGCCTCCAGCTTTCATAACTGCACGGGTATAATCGACCATATACTCGAGTTGCTTTTCGGGACAAACAGGTAAGTACTGTGGATCGGGAGTTGTAATAATGTTGGGCATTGCGTCGAAATTTGCGGTTGTCCATATATAACCGGTTTCGACCGCCATTACCTGATACTGAGGGAATTTTTTCCGAAGATTACGCACCGCATCACCTAGCGCTTTTATGCTATAGCCATGCCATGCATAATAATAAGAAAAACCTATAATATCAAAATCGGTTATGCCATAGTTTATGACATTCTGATACCAATCGGGAAGATTTTTAAGCCCAGCATAGTGCAGGCAAATTTTAGGATTGATGTATGATTGATTACCCACCTCTCGTATAGCCCTAAAAGCTGCATTGAAAAGTTTGGATTGTCGTGTCCAGCTATAATTAATAAGTCCACCTGCCGAGTAATCGTTGTTAAGTGTGGTATGAATCATCATACCCGGATTCGACTCGTTGCCCACTTTGACAATTTCGGGCATGAGCGTGTCGTTTCTAAGCCGTATAAGAATTTGCTTAACAAACTGATAAACCGAATCGGCCAGAAGCGAATCATTTCTGGCGACCGAAAGCCAGCTCTTTGGTACTACCTGATGAGAAGGATCGGCCCAGAAATCTGAGAGATGTATGTCGAGCATTACCTGCATACCGTTTTGTTTGGCACGCCTAATAGTTTTTCGAACATCATCGAAGTCGTTGTAATGTTTTTTCACACCTTCGGGCTGCTTCAACGAATCCTGCCACCACGACGGGTCGTTCCATAGTCGAACCCTAACCAGATTGGTTCCATGATCGGCAAAAATCCGAAACGGATCTTTTGGTTGCATTTTTTCTTTATACACAGCACCACAATCTTCCATTTGATTCACATACGAAAGATCATTACCAAAATAGAACTGCTGTGTCTGTGCCGACACACATAGCAATGCCAACCCGATTAATGTTGTGATTTTTTGCATACCCTAGGTTATTAGATTTACTTATATGAATAAGTAATTGACTGGAAGTGGATTTTGAAATTTACTTCAAAAAAATGTGAGATAAAAACCTTCCCGACAAAAAGCCGGGAAGGGAAAGAAAACACCTAACTATTCAACCATAATCTTACGGAGGTAAGTTTGTTTGCCACTGGTGGCCTTAATAATATACATACTCGAGGGGAGACCGTTTAGATTGATGTTTAGTGCTTTTTCATTAGTCAATAAACTTTTAATTCGCTTGCCGGTAAGATCGAAAATTTCAATTTTCGAGCTGTTGGATGGGAGCAATACCGTAATTCTATCCTTTGCAGGATTGGGGAATACGTCGAATGTAGAAGCAATAGTATTAGAAACAGCAGTTCCACTTATGCTGCCACAAAGGCCCCATTGCACATAGATGAGAGTATCTTTGCTTGGGACTACCATCCAGCGATCGCCTTTCCATTTTGCCCAGCTTGGGTTACAAATTACATCGGCTGTATCGGGATATTCGCGATAACGCTTATAATAGTTCCAATCCTGATTACCAGCACTATCCCAGCTATTAACAAGGATAAAATAGAAACTCAAGGTATCGCCCACATGGAGAGTAGTGTCGAAAATGTAGATGTGATCGCCTAGATCTTCCATAGGACGAAATTTCCAGCTGGTTACATCACCTACCAAATAAACACCTTCAGTAGTGTCGACAGCAACACCATCGACATTAATGGCTTTGAGCTTAAAGCTCACGTTAACATTTTGTGCTATAGCGCCTAAACCAAGGCAAAGCACGAAAAGCAAGGCAGTAATTTTTCTCATAGTTGTAAAATTTTAGTAATTAAAAGTTAGGTAATTAGTATCCTTCGTTTTGTTGAAGTTGCCCCTGACTGTTGATAATAGCATAATCGGGTATGGGCCATAACGCAGGCCCTACATTTTTACCATATGCACTCATGTATGCATTGTTCCATTTACCCATACGTACAAGATCGAATTTTCGCAGTCCTTCGAAAAAAAGTTCATGTCCACGTTCGACAAATATGGCCTCGCGGAATGCGTCTTTAGAAGCAGTTTGAGCAGAGCTCAAAGCTGGCAAACCTGCACGGGCTCGAACTTGATTTACTAAATCGATAGCTTCGGTTGTAGGACCAGAATTTTCGTTGATAGCTTCGGCTAAGGTTAATAATACTTCGGCATATCGAGCTATAACTATATCGTTGCCCTGAAGCGAATTGGCGGCACCCTCATCGGGATATTTGCGAATTACGGCACCTCTTAGCTTTGTGCTATCTTTTACCGTTTTTTTATCGGTATTTGAAATGTATGAGGTAACAAACAGATTTCGGCGAACATCTGCAGTATCGAACGACCTATAGAACTTCCACGAAGCACTCATGGCTCCTCCTGCTTGGTCACCCCAACCACCACCAGTAATCTTTATACCATCCATGTCGGTGGGATAACAATAATATGCCAGTGCATTAAAGTTTTGACCCGTTTCCTTTCCGCCAATACACGAAATAGCCCAAATAGTTTCATTGTTTACTTCAGTTGCTTCGCGAAAAAGACTTGCATAATCGTTTACAAGCTTATATTTATTCATAGCCACTATTTCACGAGCTATTTTTTCGGCATTAACAAAATCTTTTTCGTTTAAATATAATCGCATGAGCACAACCAAAGCAATACCTTTGTTGAAACGCCCATAGTTAGCAGGCGTAACTGGCAAATTGTTGGCTGCATAGGTTAAATCGTCAATAATGTACTGCAAAAAAGTGCTGCGATTGGGGCGTGTTAGGTCGGCTTCAGCATCGGTTCCAATTTTAGCAGGATCGATAATAACCGGGAGGGGACCATATATGTGTAGGAGATAAAAGAGGGTCCACCCTCTGGCCATACGCGCCTCAGCAAGTAACAGTTTTTTCATATTTTCGGTAAGAACGGTAGCTTTCTCCAAATCGTCGATTATTTTAGTAAACCGAGTAATAAACCTTAATTTCTCGATATGGTGTCGCATGGCATCCATCGACCGCATAGCGGCAAAATTACCAGAACTTACGGCCTGCCAATGACCTCCCCAAAGGGTAAAAGTGGGCATAATATCAGTCGACATATCGAAAATCTCGATGTGCCCAAGTTCGGGCGAGAAAAAACCATATTCCCAACCCTGAGGATTTGATGAGGGATAACCCCACTTTCCTTCGAAAGGTACATATACTTCCATAGTATAAAGCTCATATTCCGAAGGTGTTGAAGGGAAAGTAGCAGGAGATAGAACTCCGTAAAATTCGGGGTCAAAATCTTTGGTACAACCCATGAGTCCAACCATACCCATCAGCATCCATTTTGCCAAGCATTGAATCAATCCATTTTTTCTGATGTTATTGGCTTCGACACGATTTGTATATTTCAGAATATTTTTCATGGTGCTAAACTTTATTAGTTATGTGATTAAAAATTTACCGTTAGGCCCAACGAATAGGTACGGGCCATTGGATAGGGTGCCGAGCCCCCCTTGACAGAGATATACTGAATTTCGGGATCGATAATTTTGAAATCGGTTATGATAAAAGGATTTTGAACATCGGCATAAACCCTGATGCTGGAAATATATTTTTTCACCGAAGGTTTGTAGGTATATCCCAAAGTGATATTTCGGCAGCGGATGAAATCTTTACTCTGAACGAAAACATCGCTTCGGGCAGTCATCCCCATCGATTCCTCATCGAATGATGCACCTGGTAAAGTTCCATTGGGGTTATCGATTCTCCAAGCATCTTTAATGGCAGCAGTTGTACCATTTAGGTTTCCACTGCCAAAGTTCTTGGCATTAGCCCATGCATATGCATTATTAAAATCTTTTGCTCCAAACTGGCTGTAAAAGAATATCCCTAAATCGAAGTTTTTGTATCGGAAGTTACTTCCAAGACCGACAATCAGATCAGGATCGGTATTGTACATAACTACATCGGCATTGTTAATAGTATCGTCGCCGTTGCGGTCGACAAAAATCGGACATCCGGGTTTAGCAGCCAATCCATTTCCAATAGTGTATTGCGAAGCTGGTATTGAATCGCCAATTTTGATGATCCCCTTAGTTGGATAAACATAGATAGCATTAACTGGATCTTTCTCGCCCACGTATGATTGCAATCCCATGTTCGAATATCTCTCTTCCCAACGGAATAAGTAGTGCGATACGTTGAAAATCATATCCCACTGAAAGTTCTTAGAGCTTATGTTTACCGTTTTAATTGAAAGCTCCCAACCCTGACGTATTTGCTGTCCGCCATTGGCATAAATAGTTGTTAGCATCGAAAGCTGTGGCGTTGTCTTACTATTGAGAAGGTTGGTGATCCGATCACGGAAAAGGTCAAAAGAACCAGAGATTCGATTTCGGAAAAAGCCAAAATCAATTCCTATATTTGTATTGAGGGTTTTCTGCCACTCGAGATTTGGCAAGTCAATTGATGTAAGATAATAAGGAGTATATACAGTATTTCCATTGTCGAAATATACTTGATCGCGAATGCCGGGACTGAATACCCCATAGGCTGCATTAATAACATTCGATGCATCGCCAGTTATACCAATACTTGCTCTAAGCTTGAGCAAATCGATAAAAGTAAAATTCTGCATGAACGACTCTTTCGATATTTTCCAACCCAAAGCAGCTGAAGGGAACGATGCATATTTGTTATCGGGGAAAAATTTATCAATCCCATCGTATCGGTAAGTTAAGGTTATCAGATAACGGTCGAGCACGTTGATATTTGCACGAGTAAAATACGAACGTTTTTTATTTACCGATTTTGAAGAAGAGAGCTGATCGCGGTTAGGAGCTGCTCCCATATTGTAGTTGGCCATTGCATCGAGCATGCCCGAAGCCGATAGACCATTGGAAAGATACTCGGTTGTATTTTGCTCGTATCCAGCAAGAATATCGGCCTGAATATTATCTCCCAGCTTAGGGGTAAATGTAGTGGTAGCCGAAAGGGTCTGACTCTGGCGCTGACTGTTATCTATAGCACCACGTGCCTGGAAAAGCTGATGATAGAAAACCGTTGAGGGAACAAAAAAGTCGCGAACTGCGGTTTCGTAATTATTCCCATACAATAATCGAGCAGAGAGTGTTTTAGGTATAATTTCTACATCGAGCGAAGTATTAATAAAGAGTGTCGATTGCTGGGTTTTATCTTTAATTGTTAGCAGCGAAACAGGGTTTCCTATCAGCTGAAAACGGGTATAATTTCCGTCGGCATCTTTAACTGGCAAAAGCGTTGGGTAGGCAATTGCTGCCTGCAGCGCTCCATAACCTTGTGATCCGGAGCCAGCTAATTGATATCCCGACATACCATTGGTATAATTCGACCGACTGGCATTCATAGCAGCATTAAATTTTATCGCTTTAGACAGATAAAGCGTAAGATCGAGCTTACCAAGGTAACGGGTTAAATCGGAGTTTTGGATGGTCCCTACCTGATGAAAATAGTTCCCTGAAGCATAATATACTATGCGTTCGTTTCCTCCCGAAACATTGATATTGTGATTATCGACACTTCCCTGACGTAAGACCATACCCAACCAGTCGGTAGCCTGGGGAGGATTAGCAATAGCCGAGTCGGTATAGAGAAAAATACTTTTGGGCACACGTGGCTCGAGGCTTCCAAATGGCTTCATATTGCGGCTTGCCCAGTAAAATTCTTTATTAAATTGATTGTATAACGACATATATTCTGAAGGGGAGAGCGGTTCGAGATAAGGCATGTTTTCTACCAGCGAACGGCTTCCGTCGTATGTTACATTTACCGAACCCGCTTTACCCTTTTTTGTAGTAATAAGTATCACCCCATTGGCAGCCCCAATACCATAAATTGATGCACTAGCATCTTTTAATATTTCGATCGACTCTATGTCTTCGGGGTTGATATTTGTAATACCACCTCGATTAACATTATTGAGCGAAACTACGCCACTCGAAGGATTAAGCTCGTCGGCAGGATAAGCGACACCATCGATAATTACAAGCGGATTGCCACGACCGCGGATCGACAGGTCGATTCGACCACCAGGTTCGGCACTTTGTTGGGTGGTTTTTAACCCGGCAGCTCGACCAAAAAGCAACTGATTAACACTATTGTTCGCCGCTTTTGGAACTTCATCGGTTTTCACTTTTGCTACCGACGTAGTAATGTTTTGGCGCGTAACTGTACCATAACCTATTACTACTACTTCGTCGAGCGATTTTACTTCGGGTTCGAGCACAAAGTCGATTTGCGTGCGTCCCGATACCGTCTGACGCTGAGTACCGTATCCTACAAATGAACATACCAGAACAGCATCCGACTTATCGACTCGTAAACTAAATTTACCATCGGCATCGGATATTACTCCTGTCGAGGTATTTTCGATAACGATACTGGCACCAACCACAGGCTCGCCCGTTGATGCATCGGTTACCCGACCTGTAACGGTAAGCGTTTGTGCACTTAATTTTAAAATACTTCCTAACAGAAGACTCAAAATCAAAATTTTTTTCATTGCCAAATTGGTTTTTTGGTTAGTATTAGCTAGTTGATAAATTCTATATATCTCTTATCAGAAGCAGTAAAATACCCATTATAACTATTACAATCGTAATACTAAGTAATAGCTCTCTTCGATGACTTATCATAATATTCCAAACCCGCTTCTGCAATTTTTCTTTCGGCAACATAACTTTATAGCTTTCGTTTTTATCCAAATGTAAATACACCCCTATCCTAGCCTGTAACTCATTTCTTACAGAGTAGGATACGAATCTTACATTTTGGCAACAAATCTTACATGAAAAAGCAATAAATCTTACCTCAAATTCCGAGGATAATGAATGAAAGGGCTGGTTATGCTACTAATTAGGAGAATGTCAAGAGGGTGAAAAAAAAAAACTATATTAGTTTATAACCTCTTCATGACGAATCTAAAAAAATTTATGAACATAATTATGACAAAACTTCTCTATTAAAGACTTTGATACAAGCTAAGATACTCCTGAAAATGTTTTTCATACGAAAATGTAGCAGCATAGCGCTTTAAATTTTCGGCAACAGAAATGTTGGAATGAAAATAATTTAGCTTTTCTTTGACAACCTGCACCATGTGTTCGGTGTCGAAAGTATCCCAGTAAAATGCTTTGTCGCTTCCTATTTCGGGCAAACTGGTATGTCTCGATAGAAAAACAGGTTTTCCATAATGCATTGCCTCTATTACTGGAAGCCCAAACCCCTCGAGTAGTGAAGGAAACAGAAAAGCATGGCAATTTTTATATAACCACGATTTATCAATGTCGGAGATTTGACCAAGCAGGCTGATATTATTTAAATTTTCTAACAATATTCTTTTTTCCAACTCTCGGGCATAATAGTTCGAGGAACTACCAGCTATATAAAGCCGAAAATCGGGCATATGCTTCATAAAATCTAAAAGCACATGAAAATTTTTCCTTTTTTTTACCTCCCCAAGCGTAAAGAAAAATTTTTCTTTTGGATTCTTAATAAATGATGGCACATAATGAGGTGGAGGATCGGCAGGAACAGCAACTCCATTATAAATTACTCGTACTTCCTTTCTAATTCCAGATAGGTTGTTCAAAATTTGATATTTAGTAAAATGCGAAATAGCAATAACCACATCAGCCTTCTCAATCAAATTTTTCAACTTCATAAGACCTTTCTCACAGGATATATCATCATCCTCATACAGAAAATTTAAATCGTGAATGGTAAGGATTATTTTCGTTTTCTTACAAAAAGGAAAAAGTTTAATTCGTTGATGAATCGCATGCCAAATATCAAATTTAGGTAATAAAAAGGGTAAATATTGATAAAATTTCTTGATGGAAATATAACGAACATTTTGACCAAACCTTCCTACAAAAGCATCGGGAACCAAAAGACTAACTTCCATATCGTCGAAACGTTTACTCCCGAAAAAATGTCCGTAATTGAGAGAGATTTGTCCAAATCCGCTATTGATATATTTTAGAGCCGATAAATCTATCAATATCTTCTTCATTTGTTATAAAATTTTTCGTTTTCAGAATGGTCTTTGCACTCCTATGATACACACCGACGGAAAATTCGGGAGCAAAATATGGCTAAAACTTTTTTGAAGGGTAGAATTATATTTCGTACTTCGATAACTTTTCCTTCAGAGTCTTGATTTCCTTCTGCAGGGCTGCCTCGCGTCGTTCGGCTTCGTCTTGTGCAGCTTTAAGCTCTTCTATTGTTTGTCGAAGTGCAGCATCCTGGCTGAGCATTTCTTCGGCCTGTCGGCGTGACTGTTCAAGAAGTCGTGTAGTCTGAATGTTAATTTGAACTATCGAAATCGTCGAGGCAATGCTCGAGGCTATGCGTTCTACAAATTCGATCTGATAGGGCTCAAACACGTGAAACGAAGCGAGCTCTATCACTCCATAAACAATATCGTTGTGCATCAGAGGTACTATTAACAGGCATGTTGGAGTAGCCTCACCCATCCCCGATGTAATTTTGATATAATCTTTAGGAATATCCGTTAAAAAAATTGTTTGTCTTTCGAGGTAGCACCTACCAATCAATCCCTCGCCAGGTTTGAATTCTTTTTCTAAAAACTTTTTTCGATCATAGGCATAACAGGCCGTTAATTGTAAATTTACTTCGCCTCTATCTTCTTCTTTGATAAAAATACCCCCCTGGTTTGCTCCTAAGTAATTTACAAGGTTACTGATAATATTCGACGAAAGTTCGCCCAAGTCGTTATTGTTCTGACGCAAAATTTCGGAAAATTTGGCAATGCCTTGGGTTGCCCAATTGCGCTGCTCATCCTCTCTTTTTCTTTTTTCTTCTTCAATAACGGCATTTCTTAGCTCTTCGCGCATTTTAATAAGCGAATTACCTAAAATATCTTCTTCGCTTAGGGGTTGAAAGGGCCAATTAAAATTGCCCTTTCCAATTTCGATTGAAAAGTTGGAAATTTCTTTTAATCCTTTTACAAGCGAATTAACCGCTGCAGCTATTTCTCCAAGTTCGTCGTTACGCTCTTTGAGCCTTTCGTTAGGAAAAACTCCTTTACCCAATTGTTTAAGCACCCTTTTAATATAATTCAGGGGTACAATTTGAACCCTTATGGTAATAAAAGCAATAATTATTGCCAGAAAAATTAATAAAACCGATAGCGTAATAAGAAAAGATCGAGCTTTGTCAATGGAACTATTCATAACTGCTTGGGTAGTAAGGAGCCGCTCCTGTTGCATGTTGACCAATATGGCAAGTTTGCTTTCAATTTTATTTGCCAACCACATTAACTGCCCCGACTCAGACATAAGTTCATTTATACTGTTCAGTTGAACAGGATCGTCATAGACTTCGGGTTTATCAAGCGTATTAGCTATTTCCTTGCACAAAACAATCAAACTATCGTTGATTAGCTCCTCTGCCCTTTTGTATATAATTTGTTCTCCTTGTGGCCATTGATGATATAACTTTTGTATGTTTTGTTGAAGATATGGTATTTCGAGATCGGTTATCTCGAGGAGCTTGAGTTTATCGGGAGTGATGGATTTTTTTTCGACAAATACCCAATTTTTTAATAATAAACGGGTTTGTGTAACATAAGCCTGCAGTTTTTCGATATTACGTAACGACGGGATTTGAACCTCGAGCAAAGCAATATGCTCTTTTTGACTCTTTTGGAGTGTTTGATATATAACAAATAGGTTGATAACATAAAGTAGCGTTAATGTACCGAACCCGATTGCAATCTTTGCTGTTACAGATAACCTAACCTTCATGGAAAAATTTTTTTTATCTTTCTGTATCCAATTGTAAACTTTTATCAATTATTACTTCAAAAAATGAATACAGGTTATTTACTAAATGCAAAACCATTTGTAAAAATAAGAAATAATTCTTACTTTGAAATAATTACTTTTCAGTTGCTCCGATAAATAGAAATTAAATTATATAAATTAAGTTTTACCAATAGGGTTTAAAAAGTAAAAATCGTATTAATATTTGAATATACATACTGAAACAAAAAATTTCGACCATTTGGTAACATTTTTAGATTAGATATTGCTCTTTCTTTCATACTTTAGCAGTTGAATTGTCAAATAATTCAATACTCAAGGAAAACTATAAAATACTTTAAGTTAATGAAAAAGTCATTGTTTGCAATCTTAATTGTTTTTTTAGCGATGGGTTTTGGCGATGTAGTAGGTCCCATGGTAAGCCTTGCCAAAGAAAGTTTTGGCTTGTCGAATACTGCAGCTCAGTTGCTTCCTTTTGTTGGATTTATGATGTTTGGAATACTGTCGGTACCCATCGGTGTTTTTCAAGATAGAAAAGGGAAACGTTTTACTTTAATTCTGGGTTTAGTAATAGCTTTTGTGGGATTATTGTTGCCTATGGCAGGAGGAATGTATGGACGATTATCGGTCGATAATACTTCTTACTGGCAATTTATAGTCATATTAGCCGCTATACTTCTTTTGGGAGCCGGTGCCACCATTCTGCAAGTATCTGGTAATCCCATCATGCGCGATGTTTCAGACGAAGGACAATATTCCCGTAACCTAACATTAGGACAAACTATCAAGGCTGTAGGCTCTTCGATGGGATTTTTGGTACCCCCGATCCTGGCCCAAATAGCAGGTCTCGATTGGACCATTCTCTTCCCCATATATTCTTTTATACTCCTTATAGCTCTCGTGCTTGTTGGTACCACAAAAATTACTGAACGTAAAACAGGGAATGAAACTCCAGTTACGCTGGTCTCATGCTTGAAGTTACTTTATAGTAACCACTATGTTTTAATAATGGTGCTTGGTATTTTCTTTTATGTAGGTGCCGAAGTGTCTATGAGTTCAGGTATACCCTTGCTTATGAAAGAAACTTACGGAATACAAAATATAGGGCTTATTATTAGCTGGTTACTATTTTTCCTTCCTATCCTCATCGGACGATTTACTGGTTCGATTGTGCTTAAATGGATTTCGGCCACTAAATTTTTAATCCTTGCAGTCGGGATAGCTTTTACTGGCATTATTTTGCTGCTCTTCGGAAATATGACATTTGCTTTCATCGGCATAATATTAGTAGGCCTAGGTTTTGCCAATATTTTTCCTCTGATATTCTCAATAGCTATCGATCGTATGCCCGAACGTACCAACGAGCTCTCGGGACTCATGATCACAGCTATTCTTGGGGGGGCAATTATTCCCCTAATTATGGGATTTGTACAGGATAAATTTGGCTCCGTGCTGGCAGGGTTTGTAGTACCACTAGCTTGTATTCTTTATATAGGTTTTGTGGCACTTAAAAATGCAAGGCAATAGAAAAGCTTATTTTTTTATTTCTTCTACAAACTCTGGTTCGACAAGGGGCTCTCCTCGAAACCGCAGGAAGAGCTGCATTAGCGTAAGTACATCACTCCTGCAATAGGTTTCAATACGTGGAAGGTCATGATCTTCCCAATAAACCTTACTAACCATACTGCCATCCATATCGTTTTTAGGAGAAGTAATGCCAAATAAATAAGCGAGCAGATCGAGCGAAGTGTAGTGTTTATAGTCGCCAAACTTCCATAACTCTAAAGTGTCGAGAAAGGGAGTTTCCCATGGCTTAAAACCACTGACATTAAGGATAGTTGGTAACTGGATATTGTTGATGAGCAAACGTCGGGCAAGAAAAGGAAAGTCGAATTCTTTTCCGTTGTGAGCGCAAAGATAATACCCTTCAGCCGAATAATGTCGTTCAAGCATCGCAGCAAATTCAACCAGCAATGCACGTTCGTCATCGCCCGAAATCGACTTTATTCTGATAGTTCTTTTCCCTTCTTTTTCGACGAAAATACCAAATGCAATACATACTATTTTGCCAAATTCGGCATATATTCCTGCTCTTTCATATACTTCTGCAGGTAATTGGTCATCCTTAACCAAAAAGCGGGACTTTTTATCCCAAAATTTTTGCATTGTGGAGCTTAACTGCTCATAAGACGGAGCAATGGGAACCGTTTCAATATCGAGAAACAATATTTTCTCTAATCTTATTCTCTGCCACATAGGGATAAGTAAAATTTATCGTATGCAAAATTTCTTCGAACTGAGACTTAAGATCACGCAATTGCTTTTTATACCAAAATTGTTTCCATTCGCAGAACCCCTGTCTGAAAAAGTCGGTTAAGTGAAACCCCAATAACGTATATGAAACAAAAAACAGGGTAGTTAATAATGCTATAGCAAAGTTTCTAAAAACCAAAAGAGTAATTAGAAAAACAAAACCATGCCAGAGAGGCTGCAAAGACAATAAAACAAAACGAACAGAACTATGAAATTGTCGATCGTCGATTCGGCTATTAATAACATGAGATAAAAGAAAAAATGGGGAAAGATATAATGTTCCTAATAGAAAAAATGGACTTAAGACAAGACGAATTGTGAAATGAAATAGAAATCGGTTTAAAGAAAAGTCGTTCCAAAGGCAACGTGCAGATATACCTAACTTTTGAATCTGACGATCAAATTCATCAAACTTTTTTTCGGCCAATTGCATGACCTCGGGTTGAACTTTCGCTAAGTTATTGCAATGATTAACATACTGCTTCAAAACACTTTGATAGTTAACATGGAACTTTTCCAACGCAAAAGGAGCAAAGCGAACAATAAATGTATAATAATTATTTTCTACATGAGGGACTATCTGTTTCATTGCGATTTCGACGGTGTTTTTCAGCTCAGATATGCCACGCGCCTTGTTCATTTTCCATAGTCCATAAGTACTTAATACATTTATTGGTTTTCCAAATTTTAAATACAAAGTAGTCCCCCAACGTGTATACGAAGAATAATGTATAAAAACCGGTACTACATAAACAGGTTCGCGGGGTACGGAAGCCTGTGTTTCGAGAGCTAACCTAAAAAGACCCTTACTTAAAGGACGAAGTTGCCAGATCCCCTCATGTCCTCCTTCAGGGAAAATACACACCGACCCACCAGATAATAACCATTTACGGGCCTTGGACATCGTTGCGTAGTTGTGTGTGAGGTTATGAAAACCTTCCACCCTGCGATAGGCGGGATAAATTCTTAAAAATCTAAAGAAAGCGGCTATCCATCGATTTTTAAAAAAATCACCCCTTGCCATAAAAAAAATAGGCTTCTTTACCGCACACAGCACTGCGAGTGCATCCATTATTGCATTTTGATGATTGGGTGAGAAAATAACCTTTCCTTCAGGTATGTTTTCGATTCCTTCAATTATTATCCTTCGGTAATATATCTTATGTAATAAGGATACCCATGCAAACAATAACCTGTATCCAATACTCCTAACCATTAAATTTATAGGTTTCATAAGCTTTGAACATCGTGTAGAAAAAACAATTATGCTGTAAAAATAAGCAACGGCATATTATGTTGGCAATTTACAAACAAAAATTGAATTGAAATATCATAATTTGTGATTAATATTCGAAAATTTATTTACTGAATTAGGCTACAAAAATAACCTGGCTATCATTCGCTAATAACTATTTAAAATTCAATTAACTGTTATCCCTACACGAATAAATAGAATTTTCGCTTTATCGATACAGAAGCTATTCAGAAATCGTACTAGTTTTATATGCATAGTTGGTGAATAAAGTATCGAAATATGTTTTAAAAAAAAATATTAAAAAAGGTAGGGTTTTTTCGTTTGGCACGTATTAGGGTAAAACATCCGAAAATAATTTTTAAATTTAAAAAATTAAGAGCCATGAAAAAACATTTTTATTACAGTTTAGGTGTTGCACTAATGCTTGCAGTATTAAGTCTAAGCTCGTGCAAAAAAGATGACAACTCACCAACCGACAACACAACCACTTTGGCATATACCAAAGAAGATGACCAGGTTGACAGCTATTTTGATGAAATTAGCAGTGAAGCTGACGAAATTGCATTTACAGCGACCAGCAAATCTATGGGGAAAGATTCGTCGATAGATCAAGGTAGTAAAGGCAGAAGGATCCGAATAACTCAAAAAACCGAGAACGGCAGAATTGACACCATTATTTACGAGAATTACGTTAATGGCCGTTCGCAGTTCAAGCGAGTTAAAAACGGAAAAATTATAATCGTACAAACGGGAGGTCCTCTTCAGAACACTTTTAATAGAACAATCCATTTTCAGAATTTTACCATTAATGGTAATTTGATTGAGGGCACAAAAACCATTACAAAAACAGCAACATACACTTACACAATAACCCTCGAAAATGGTAAAATTACCTTTAAAGATGGGACTACTGACACACGAACCTTTACGCGCACCCGCACATGGACGGCAGGCTACGATACCCCCTTCAATATATGGGACGACGAATATACAATCGAAGGTACAGCCGAAGGCACTAATCGCCACGGATTAAAATACACTCATAGAATTACATCACCCTTACTTATTAAGATATCATGCCCCTATATTGTAGCTGGTAGTATCGAACTTGTAGTCGGAGCTAATACCATAACCATTAACTATGGAGACGAAAATAGCACATGCGATGGTAAAGTCACAGTAACCATCAATGGTATATCAAACCAGATACAACTTAATGCAGAAGAATAAACAATAAATTTTGTAAAAATAACGGGGAAGCTATAAAGAAGCTTTCCCGTTTAAAATATTAAAAAATGCTTACATTTGAGACTCCTTTTCAACGGCTCAATGAACGTAGGAAGCAATGCCCATAATGCTGAGGTTCTAACATGGTTCAAAGAAATATTTGACACCTACTACGATAGTATTCGCAACTACGCATGGTACAAAACAGGTAGCACTGCCCTTGCCGACGATATTGTTCAAGAAGTCTTTTTAAAATTATGGCAGATGCGGAGCAAGATTGAACCAGCCACGATAAAGCCTCTGCTTTATACAATTGCTACAAACCTTATCAAAAGTCACTACCGACATTTGAAGGTAGTTTATCGATTCGAAAGAAGAAGCAAAGAAGAGGATATAGGTATTATTCTAAACTCAGCCGACGAAGCGTTAAGAATTGAAGAATTTCAGTCTCAGCTCGAAACACTTCTCTCGCAAATGCCTGCTGGAGCCAGAGAAACACTACTTATGAGTCGTCTCGAAAATTTGACTTACGAAGAAATAGCAAAACGTCTAGGCATAAGTATTAAGGCTGTTGAGAAACGTATGAGCATAGCATTGAAATTTTTGCGCGATAAAATTGACTATAAAATATGAACGGGAACACGAATAAACAAAATAAAGCTGAAACTGATTTTTCGGCACTAGTCGATATGGTGCTGGACTCGGTTCGTGTCCCTTCTTCTTCACGCAGTAAAGAAGAAGCTTGGTTGCTTCTTGTTCAGAACATATCAAAACAATCTAATGAAATTGAAGAAAAAAAATCGAAAAACCTGGGGTGGAAAATAAGTGTAGTTGCAGCATCAATATTACTAATCTTGACTTTTTCATACTTAAAATATTCTACAGTCTCTTTAAACACTTCACGTGGTCAATTTTTATCCTATTCATTACCCGATGGTTCAGAGGTTTTACTAAACGCTTGCTCCAAAATCAATTTCTCTCGCTACTGGTTTCTTAACCCTAGGGAAATTATACTTGAAGGTGAAGCATTTTTCAGAGTGAAGAAAGGTAAAACTTTTATCGTAAAAGGACATGCGGGACATCGAGTTGAAGTTGTAGGAACTCAGTTCAATGTAAACTCGCGCGACAGTATTTTCAGTGTAACCTGTTTTGAAGGAACTGTAAAAGTAACTCATCGGTTAGGGAAATCTATTATGCTCATTAAAGGTGAAACTTCTACTATTAAAGGAACTGAATTTACATTTAAAAAATTAAATCAGATATCTAGTATACCTGCCTGGACTAATGGAGAATTTTATTTCGAATCTATTCCCCTTCGAGATGTTTTTGATGAGCTAATGCGCCAATATAATATTAGCATCATTTCTCGTAATTTTAACCCTTCCGAACGATTTTATACAGGCTACTTTACCAATAAAAACCTAAGGCAAGCGCTCGACTGGATTACAATGCCCATGAGTCTTCAATACTCATTTATTAACGACACTACCATACAGATTTTCCCTGCGGAATAATACTGCCGGTCATGAATAATACTTGTCGAAAGATATTACCAATCTGGCTTATTTTAATCATCCCCCTTTTAACCCTTCATGCACAGGTAAAAATTAATGAAAAATTCGACCACGTCCTTCTTGAAGATGTCCTTAAAAAAATCAATCAAAAGTATGGCATTAAGTTCGCTTTCGACGACCAGTTAGTTCAAAACGTATATATTACTGTTAACATAAAATCCGAACCACTACCCAAAGCTCTTGAAAAAATATTGTCTGAAACAAATTTGGAAGCAATCCCAGTCAATGAGGTTTGGATCCTCAGAAAACGCACTTTTCAAAAGGATAAACGAATAGGACGAAACCGGATGGCTTTAGTTAACGATAAACTGTCGGGCGAATCGGTTCCTTATGCTCGTATTTCTATCGATAATAAGCCTATTACTACAGATAACAGGGGAATTTTCGTCTTACCTCCGTTACTTAAGGATACCGTAACAATTAGGGTTACTTCTCCAGGATACAACACACAGACGTTAATAGTAGCTCGAACCGATTTACAAAATCAGTATGTTATTGTAGAACTCAGCCCCGAGACGTTTTTTGATTCCATCACGCTATCTACTATATATGAAGTTGGAGATAAAATGGGTGAAATCATTGTTAATGCAAGAAATGTAAATTGGTTACCTCAGCTTCATACACTCGACGCTCTTGCTCCGCTATTGCTCGTACCGGGCATTGATGCAACTTTCGAAAACACCGATCGTCTTATTGTACGTCATCAAGGCTCGGACAAAAATTTAATTACCCTCGATGGATTTAATATCTACCAAACCGAGCACTTCTTTGGGGCAATCTCCGCATTTAACATCAACGCTGTTAAAGATATTCGCATACGACGTGGTGGATTAGATATTTCACAAGGAGGGCGGACTTCATCGATGATTGAACTTACCGGAAAAACTGGAAATAATAAAAGGACATCGGCTTCGGCTGGTGCAGATATGCTACTAGCACATGCAACTTTGGAAGGACCAGTTGGTAAGGATTTTACCTATTTTATCTCAGCTCGACATTCGCTTACAAATTATTACCTATCGCCTTTGTATTTTCAATTACTGAAAAATATTCTTTCCGAAGATATATCATTTCGCCAAAAATTGACTGTATTCGCAACAGATACCGCTCCATCCTCTCTACAATTTTACGACATAAATGCTAAAATATCTTTCCATCCGTCAAAATTCGATCTCATTACATTAAGTGGCTACCTTTCGAACGATTTGCTTGATTTTAAACTTAATGGCGTAAATAAACACATTACAGAAAATGCTACATGGGGAAATAAGGGTATAGGTTGGCAATGGTCGCGACAATGGAACGAAGTAGTAAGTCATCGATTTAGTATTGGATATTCTTCGTATAATCTCGAATATTTTCATCACGACACTACCCTTCGTCGCAGATTTAGACAGCGCGATACTATTTTAAAAAACTACGATATCGAGAATCAATTACGTGATATAAACCTTAACTTTTCTTCAACTTTGAAAATATCCGAACATCACACAATTGAAAGTGGCTTTAATTACAACAAAATCGACATTAATACCAACGAATCGTACTTGCAAACCAATAATCAGCTTAACATTATAGATACATCCAGGATTTATCAATTTAATCCGGCTATAAGCTCGGCTTGGATACAGTATACAGCAAGCTACGGCATACTACGTGCTTTAAGTTTTGCTTTTCGAGCCGAATATCCCTCTATTGTCGGTAAAGTATACTTAAATCCAAGATTCGAAGGATATTTAAATCTATCCCCTTCATTAACTTTAAAAGCTTCGGCAGGTACCTACCGTCAGTATGTATCTAAAATCCTACAGGTGGGCAGTAGCTATCGAAACTTATGGATTGCTGCCGATGGAAAAAATTTTCCGGTTATCAGATCCGACAAAGCTTCGGCAGGAATTACCTGGCGCAATAACCAAAATTACTACTTCGATCTCGAGGCTTACTTGCAAAAAACATCAGGTATAGTATACATGCAAAGAAATATTCGACGAACAAGTAACCAATTAAAGGCAAGCTACAAAATCTATCAGCTCGTTAACCATTCGTCTGGTATAGACATAATGGCTGGAAAAAAGTGGAATTTTCTCGAAACATGGGTTTCCTATAACTTTAGTCAATCAACAAATCAATCCGATCTTTTGAATAACGGAAAACCCTATCCATCAATCGACGATCACCTGCACGAGCTTAAAATTGGAACCGTATATTGGTGGAGAAAATGGTCGCTTGCAGCAACGTGGATATACGGTTCGGCAAGGCCATGGGACGAAATTAAGTTTACTTCCTCATTACAACTTAGTCCCGACTATAATAAAAATGCTTCCCGACTACCCTCCTATCATCGCCTCGACGCTTCACTAGGTTATTCGATTCACATTAAAAAATCGAAACTCGATTGTGGCATAAAAGTCTTTAATTTGTACAATCAAACTAATATACTATCACGAATTTTTACCCTCACCGAAACTCCTCTGCTAGACTATATACAGGGTAAACCCTTTTACACTTATCAGGAGAATCAAGGAATGAGCCTCGCATTTAATCTATACGTTAATTGGTCGTTTTAATTTGTTTTAAAACAAAAGCATGACTGTTGATCAAGATTTATCTCTCGAGCAAGGATACCACCTTCAAAGGATATTTACTATACACTCTTAGTAAAACGAGTCTCAACACCTATCATAGGTAAAAATACGTAGGTAAAAATTCTAAGTTAAGAAAAGCATTATTACCCAGACAAAACGGGTAATAAGTGGGTTTTAACAAAACAGATAAAGGTCTATTTTTGATAAAAATAACCAATAAATGGGCAATCTGGCGGATCGGCTTAAAGCGGATCTACACTATCGCGAAGGAATGCGTGCATGTATTAACTGTGGCACTTGCACAGCAATATGTCCAGCTGCCGAGCACTACGATTACGACCCACGTAGCATTGTTGAGCTGGTTCAACGTGGCGACGAAGAGGAGCTTGAAACCCTTCTTAAAAGCGATGCTATATGGTACTGTGGCGAATGTATGAGCTGCCGCACTCGTTGTCCTCGAAATAACACGCCTGGACTAATTATTATGGCTTTACGAGCTCTGGCGCAGGAAACAGGATTTTTTACCGAATCGGAAAAAGGGCGCCAACAAATATACCTTAAGCGTACTATAGGACACGATATCTTAAAAACAGGCTATTGCGTGTATGCCGAAGGTTTGGGTACCGACACCCATCCCGAGCAAGGCCCCATATGGGACTGGCGACAAAATAACTGGAAAGCTATCATGGAGCGTTTAGGAGCAAATTATCAGAAACCCGGACCTGGAGCGATGCGCCAAATACCCGAAGAAGCTCTTAACGAATTACACAAAATATTTGAAGTTACTGGAGCTTTCGAACGCTTCGAAAAAATCGAACAATTCTCCGAGAAAAAAGCCAAACAACTCGGTCTTCAATGGGACGATTCGCTTAATAATGAATACATTAAGCAACTATACAATGGAAACTCAAACGAAAATTCTAATAACTGACCATGAAAAACAGGGGGAAACAGCTCATATGGCAAAATTATCAGAAAGATATAGCTGACGATCATTTTTTTTACGTTCGAAGTTGTATACGTCAAAATTTTTTCCCCGGCGCCGAAACAACCTTCCTACGCATTCTGAAAGATGTATTAAATAAGGATGTGTACGACGATCCTTCACATACCACCTGCACCGGTATTGGCTATCATACCGATATAGTGCC
The DNA here is from genome assembly GCA_026416115.1 of Bacteroidales bacterium. Taxonomy (GTDB): domain Bacteria; phylum Bacteroidota; class Bacteroidia; order Bacteroidales; family DTGW01; genus JAKPGM01. Next base: position 43,051 of record JAOAFU010000058.1, read on the forward strand.
ATTAGAAACTACCATGACAGTTGTTGCACGTCAGTTTGCCCTGATGACCGAAAAAGGTTATAAAAATTTTATCCCCTCGTGTGTTACCTCATTTGGCCTTTATCTCGAAATACTCGAAACCTGGCATAATTATCCCGAAGTACTCGAAAAAACGCGCAGTAACCTGATGCTGGCTACAGGACGTTCGTTCGTACTACCCGAAAATATAGTGCACGCCAGCGATGTTATTTATAAGTTCAGATCCGAAATAGCTAAAAAAGCTAAATACAGGCTTGTTAATATCCATACAGGAAAGCCCCTGAAGGTTGTTGAACATATTGGCTGCCATTACGCTAAAATGTTCCCCGACAAATCTGTCGGAGGTGCCGAATTTCCCCGCGTACTATCGGGAATTATTGAAGAATGGGGAGGCGAGGTTATCGATTATCCCGAACGTCGACATTGCTGCGGTTTCGGCTTCAGACAATACTTTATAAAGGCTAACAGAGGTTATACTTTTTCGAGCGTGAAAAAAAAATTCGATTCAATGTCACCTTACGAACCCGACCTAATTGTTACTAACTGCCCGGGTTGTAATGTCTTTCTCGACAAAGGCCAATACGTTATCAGCGAACAGGAAGGAATAGTTTACAGCCGCGATGGATATGGTATTCCTGTTCTTACATTCGAGGAGCTCACAGGTGTTGTGCTTGGTTTCGATCCCTGGGATATTGGCCTTCAGGTTCATCAGGTAAGCGTCGAACCTTTACTCGACAAAATAGGGGTTAAATACGATATCCAAAAAAAATATACCGATAAAAATAATAGACTATTGGGTAAACCAGTTAAACCAACCTTATTAAAAACATTATAGAAAATTATGCCACGAATAGCTGTTATAGGTGGAGGTGTAGCGGGAATGGAAGTAGCCTTCCGACTCTCCCAACTGAGCTTCGAGGTCGATATAATCGAAAAGTCATTTATTTTGGGGGGACATGTGCACAAGTGGCAAAAGCTTTTCCCCGATTTCACCCCTGCGCATCAAATTGTTGACCAGCTTAAAAATCAGTTGCGAGATAAAGTCAATATTCTGTTCGGAAACGAAGTAATAAAGGCCGAACAAGAAAATACCAAGCATATCCTATACCTTTCCGACGGTACAACTCAAGTTTACGACGCCATTGTTATAACTACGGGCTTTAAGCTTTTTAATGCGAATCGAAAAGAAGAATACGGATATTCGGTATATCCAAATGTAATAACCTCGTCGGAACTGGAGGAATATTTTCAAAATGATAAACCAATTATAACAAAAGAAAACAGAATAGTCGAAAGGATAGCTTTTATTCACTGTGTAGGATCGCGCGATGAAAAGGTAGGTAATCGACACTGTTCAAAAGTTTGCTGTATAACTGCTGTAAAACAGGCCATCGAGGTAGCGCAACGCAATCCCGATGCTGAAATTTACCTGTTTTATATGGATTTGCGTATGTTTGACCGAAAATTTGAAGATTTATACCTTCAAGCTCAAACCGAATATGGAATTAAATTCGTAAGAGGACGTTTATCGGAGGTTTCGGAAAAAGCGGACTCGCGCTTATTTCTTAAGCTCGAAGACACCCTCCTGGGTAAGCCCCTTCGATTAACCGTCGATCTTGTAGTACTAATGGTTGGCATGGAAACAGCAGAAAACTCCATCCAATTAGCAAACGCTTTAGGTATCCCAGTTGGGCAGGATAATTTTATGCTACCTGTAAATTGCCATTCGCAAAAAAATATCACCGGCAATCGAGGCATTTTTGTAGCTGGTTGCGCCAGTGGACCAAAGTCGATCGGAGAAACATTAGCCGATGCGCGATCGGCTGCTCTCGAGGTATATAGTTATTTAAATTGTAATTGATAAAACATGCCAAACTTTGGTTTTTCGATACATAGCCCAACACATATCGATCTCGATAAAAATTATCGAACCATATTCAATTATGTTAAGGTTAAAGAACCTTCCATTCAAAAATGTATTTTTTGTGGATCTTGCTCTGCAACCTGTACAGCTTCGAACTATTCGGCTATGAGTTTGCGAAAAGTCAATTTACTCCTCCATAGAGGAATGGTTCAAGAGGTTAGAAGCTTAACTGAACAATGCTTGCTCTGTGGCAAATGTTATCTTGTTTGTCCACGCAATGTGAATACGCGCAGAATTATCCTGCTGATTCATGAAGCTCTTAAAATGCCGTTATCATGAAGTTCGACTGGTTTGTTTTACCTTTTCTTAGTGGCCTTTCATTTGTTACCGTATACACCTCTGTAAAGTTTTACAGGTGGATAAATAAGCTTTCGAGAGGTGAAAAAGCTCTGTTAAAAAAATATATCTTTAGTCGCTCAATCTGGACTTCTATCAAAGAGATATTTTCTGAATCCTTGTTTCATCTTAAAATATTTAAAACCCACCCTCTTTTAGGATATATGCACGCAAGCCTCGCTTTTGGATGGTTTTTGCTTATTGTCCTCGGAAATATAGAGGTAAAATTTTACTCAGAGTACTCGATCAACCCTCCCTACGTTCCGATATTTTTAAATTTTTTTGAACCAACAACAGCCCCCAATTTTTTTGGCCGTGGGTTTCGTTTTATTATGGATTTTCTCCTGCTAATAATTTTAAGTGGAGTGGCATTAGCTTTTTTCAAACGCTTTGTGCCCTCGAAATTTGGCATGAAACAAAACATGCGACACCGTTGGTTCGACCGAATAGCCATATTTTCGCTTTGGTTTATATTTCCAGCTCGCCTTGTGGCCGAGAGTTTATCCGCTTCTATATACCACAACGGAAGCTTTTTAACTAATACACTGGGCAAAATGATGTCCTTCCTTCCTGCCGAAACTTTACTTTACCCATCGTGGTGGGCTTATTCTATAATTTTGGGTATTTTCTTTTTTGCATTACCGTTTTCGCGATACATGCACATTCCAACAGAAGTATTGCTTATACTTATGCGTAACGCAGGCATACGTTCAAGGTATTTTTCACATCCTTACCAAGAAGTAGAAACTGAAGCCTGCTCGAGGTGTGGTATTTGCATCGACTCGTGCCAGCTTACATCAATTGGTTACGCAATTCAACCCTCATATTATCTCCGAACGATTCGCTACAACGAATTACACCGCGAAATTACAGACAACTGTTTATTGTGCGGTCGATGTGTCGAAGCTTGCCCGGTAGGTATTTTTTCAACCGACATCCGCAGACACGAACGTACCCTTCAACACGAAATGCGAACGGTTAAATTCAAGTTTAATCAAAATAAATTTTCAAACACTTATACCGAAGTACTTTACTTTGCTGGGTGCATGACACATCTCACCCCTGGAATTAAAAAGGCAATGACCACTATTCTCGAACACTCAGGTTATTCGTGGCAAATACTCGACGAGGATGAGAATATCTGCTGTGGTCGCCCTCTGCTCCTGGCTGGACAAATATCGGCCGCTAACCAGGTGATTATACATACCCGAACCCAGATCGAGAAAACCAGAGCCAAAATTTTGGTAACCTCTTGCCCTATATGCTACAAAACATTTAAAGAAAATTACCGACTCAACATGCTTATTATGCATCATAGCCAGTTTATTGATCATCTATATACCCACAATAGAATCGCTACCCAATATCGCAATGTAAATGTAAAGTATCACGATCCTTGCGAACTTGGTCGGGGAGCAAATATTTATGTTGAACCAAGAAGGGTAATAGAACAAATAGCCAACTTACTCCCTTCGTCAAGCGAGAAAAATAAAGCACCATGCTGTGGAGGAAGTTTGGGTAACACTATGTTGCAAGCCGAAGAAAAAAAACTAATCGCTAAAAGAGCCTTATCAGAGATGAACCTAACTTCGGCCGACTTACTGGTAACAGCGTGTCCTTTATGCCTTAAAACCTTTTCGGCAGTTTCTTCGGTATCGGTTAAAGACCTTTCTCAACTAGTAGCCGAAAATATATGCGAAAAAATACCCAATAACGCTCAAAAAATACACAAGGCCGTAGAAACCCTTTGAAGCTATAAATAATTTTTTCGAAGTACTTTTGCCTTGAAAATCAAAAAACATGTTTCGATACTTTCTTTACTTGAGCTTTAAAGGTACTCAATATTGTGGATGGCAAAAACAAATAAATGCCTCCACTGTACAACAAAGCTTAGAAGAAGCGCTTTCGCAAATTTTACGCACTTCTACCGAAGTAACTGGTGCTGGTCGTACCGATACAGGTGTTCATGCAAAATACTATGTAGCTCATTTCGATTCCGAAAATCCAATTTTAAGTGAAAATGATTTTATTCGACGCTTGAACGCTGTATTACCACCCGATATTGCTGTATTCAAGCTCAGACAAGTTCGTAACGATGCCCATGCTCGTTTTAGTGCTATTGCCCGAACATACCAGTATTACATCGAAACACAAAAAAACCCCTTCACCACAGAGTTCTCCTGGCAAATTCATTATAAGCTCGATTTTGAATTGATGAGCAAAGCAGCTGGTTTTTTAACTCAGGTTGAAGATTTTACTGCTTTTGCAAAATTACATAGCAACAACACCACCAATATTTGTAAAATTATTAGGGCCGATTGGGATATCCGGGGCTACGAATGGATTTTTACCATCACAGCCAATCGCTTTCTGAGGAATATGGTACGCGCAATCGTGGGAAACATGATCGATGTAGGAAGAAAAAAAATTTCTTTAGATGAATTCGAAGCGAAAGTTTTAACCTGCGACCGGTCGCTTGCATCAGTATCCGCTCCGGCTAAAGGACTTTTTTTTATTCATGTCGATTATCCCGAAAACATCTTCCACTTAGATGTGGAAAACTAATAAATAGTTGTTTATATCTGAAATATCGATAGATTTTTTTTACCATAAAAAAACATTACCTTTGGGGCATGGGATTCGAATTTGATAACGATTTTTCATTCACCGACGAGCCTGAACTTCAGGAGGTTGTGGAGCGTTATCGACTGATGATGCGCAGCAATACGCCCTTGTATTTCGACTCTCACGAGTTTTTGTTGTTAATTGATTATCACCTGCATAATCGCGAATATACCGAATCCTTAAAGATTGCCGATTTTGGAATCAATCAGCACCCCTCATCCTTCGACCTTAAGTTAAAAAAGGCAGAAGTATTATTTCGGCTTAAAGATTTTACCACAGCTCTTCTTCTAATCAAAGAGCTCGAAAATATTGAGGGAAGCAATTCATACCTCTCTTTTTTCAGAGGATTGCTGCATAGCCATTTAAAACAAAAACGCGAAGCTGGTTATTACTTCCATAAAGCCGTCCTTCAGGCACAAGACACCGACGAAGCTATCGATATTCTTTTTCAAATAGCCGAACATTATCAAGAAAGCAACGACCTTAAAACTGCAAATTACTATTTACTCGAAGCATATAAAATCGATCCCAACGATAGTGAGATCATCATTGAACTGGCTCAAAATTTCGAAACCTATAACCTTGAGCAAGCTGTTCATTACTATAATCTTTACCTCAACCATCACCCATTTCATTCATCGGCCTGGTTTGATATTGGAGTTGTATACTCAAGGCTCGAGAATTTTGAAAAAGCCCTGGAAGCATTCGAATTTGCTATTGCACTCTACGATCGTTATATAGAAGCATACTTTAACAAAGGTAACGCTCTGGCAAATCTCGGACGTTATCACGAAGCAATAGAGGCCTTTGAAGAATATACTCGACTGCTTCGCGAAGACAACAATGGTGACGAACCCGAACCAGCCGATATGCTTGATGTATTTTGCAGTATTGGCGAATGTCACGAACGTTTAGGTGATCTTATCAACGCAGCTACATACTACAACAAAGCGCTTGCAATCGATCCGCATTATCCCGATGCAATTTACGGAATTGGAATCATCTACTCGCTCTGTAATAACCTATCCGAAAGCCTTAAATATATCCGACAGGCAATCGATCTCGATCCCTTTAACTCAGAGTATCATTTTTCACTTGGTAATGTTTATCGACGAATAGGTAAAATCGAAAAAGCGCTTGAGGCTTATCGCACAGCCACTAATATCGACCCAAAGGATTACGAATCGTGGCTAAACATAGCTCAGCTTTATTTCGAGAAAAATCTTTTGACTAAGGCCATTCGCACTCTCGAAGAAGCCTACGAACACAATCCAAAAGTAGCCATCGTGGAGTATAGGCTTGCTGCATATTATTTTTTAAAGAAAAACGAAACCGAAGGATTCAATTTCCTTCGTCGAGCTTTAATGCATGACAATAGTAAATACCTTGAATTTTTGAAAATATATCCCGAAGGAGCCGATAATGAGGCAATTAAAAATATAATTGCAAAATTTCGATAATATTTCATCCTATGAACTTTCATCTGCCATTTATTCCTTCCCGAAGCAGTAAACCACGAAAAAGTGGTTTAACTATGGTTATGGACAAGGGACTAAGCGTTAGAGAAACCGAAGATTTTATTTCTTCTGCTGGCGAATTTGTCGATTTTGTTAAATTTGGATTTGGCACCAGCTTGATTACCAAAAACCTCGAAGAAAAAATTAAGCTCTACAACGATGCAAACATTCGCCCATACTTCGGTGGCACGTTATTCGAAATGTTTCTTGTTCGAGGAATGTACGATGAGTTTCGCAGGTTTATCGATCGATATCGTCTGGACTTGATTGAAATATCCGATGGATCTATCTCCTTACCCCATGAAGAAAAACTGAAATATATCCGAGAGCTTTCCACTCAGGCTACAGTTATTTCGGAAGTTGGCAGTAAAGTAGCGGGTATTGTTATCTCGCACGATAAATGGGTGGAAATGATGAAGCTTGAGCTCGAAGCCGGTTCATACAAAGTAATTGCCGAAGCTCGCGAGAGCGGTAATATTGGTATATATAATCCCGACGGTACCGCAAATAAAGAGCTTATAAACGATATTATCGAACATGTCGATACCGACAATATTATCTGGGAAGCACCAAATAAATCGCAACAAGTTTGGTTTATCAAATTACTGGGCTGCAATGTCAACTTAGGCAATATTGCTCCTAATGAAATTATTGCCTTAGAAACTTTACGTTTAGGCCTTCGTGGCGACACCTTCTTCCAATTCTTACCCGAAGAAATCACTCGCCAATACATCATGAAACATAGCTAATCGAATCGTCAGAATGCGTACTTTTGGTCTTATTGGCTACCCACTTGAGCATTCTTTCTCTGCTCGGTACTTTTCAGATAAGTTTAAAAAAATGGGGATTACAGATGCTCAATATTTAAATTTTCCGCTTGAATCTATTCATTTATTCCCTACAATCTTTGAAAAAGGCTACAATATTCAAGGTTTAAATGTTACGATCCCCTACAAACAGGCAATTATAAACTTTCTCGACGGTTTATCGGAAATTGCCCAAGCAATAGGTGCTGTAAACACAATTAAGATTTCGAAGGATCCAGCAGGTAAACTTATTTTAAAAGGTTATAACACCGACGAATTTGGGTTTAGACAATCCTTAATCGAGCATCTCAAGCCGTATCATACCCATGCGTTGATATTAGGTACAGGAGGCGCATCCAAAGCAGTTGAATATGTTCTGAAAACAATAGGAATAAATTATTTACAAGTTTCGCGCCAACCACGGTTGCCTGGACAAATTGCCTACGATGCCCTGAGTAAAGAAATTATGCAATCGCATTTGCTTATTATCAACACTACACCACTGGGTATGTACCCAAACATACACGAAGCTCCACCAATACCTTACGATTATCTTACCTCGAAACATCTTTTGTACGACCTGATTTACAATCCCGAAATGACCACCTTTCTGTCGGAAGGAGCAAAAAGAGGCTCTAGTATCATAAATGGTCTACAAATGCTTATTTTACAAGCCGAAAAAGCCTGGGAGATATGGAATACTAACGAATTATAAAAACAAATTTATCTTTATAAAGCTACAATAAATATATTTTAAAACTGCTTGTATTTTGCAAAATACGTATCAATTTCAGGATGAAGTTCAATCCCAACTTTTTCAAAAACTTCAAGTAACTGAACATAAGTTCCAGCACCACCGAGAAAATCCCAAAATTCATCTGCAACTTTTAATTCATAATTCAAATCCAACATACCTCTCATAGTCCAACGATTATAAGGTTGTGGTTCGTATGGATTATAAGGTATAGCAATAAGAGAGTGTATTAGCACATTGGGGTTATCAGCAAGTACAGCAGCAACCCATTCTAACAAAGTCCTTTTGTACCCTTTAAACTCACCGATATTGGGTTTTGCAGTTTTCAAATCGATTAAAAAAATCGTGCCATCATGAGCTACAAGTTTTAAGTCAACTTTAGTTAACTTAACATTCTTCATTTCTCCAAGCCGACAAACATTTTTTAATTCAGCAATTTCAGTAAGTTTATTTGGATCCGTTTTGGCCGAACTTAATCTATCAATTATGGATTGGATAGAAATTTGAGCTTCAGAACTTATCTTTTCCCCTGCAATTTGTTGAATTGAAACGGACCTAAAATTTACTTCGGCAATTGCTTTTGCTACTGGTTCAAATATACTAGTTCCAAAATTGGTATTTAGCGAGTGAATGAAAGAAAATAATGCCATCCTGTCTTTACCTAACAATCTTGTGTGAAATGGCATTGATATAGATTCGGGCTTATAGTTTTGAAGTTTGTTAAGCAAGCTACTTTTGACAATATTTTCAATCTTGAGGATTTGTTGAGAAGTTAGGGACATTATTTTGCTTTTAAGTGAAAGATGATTTCAGCATATGCTCCTTTATCTTTTTCGGTCCGATTTAATACTGGTCGTTTAAATTGATTAACTATTTTCATACCAGCCATATCAGCAATTGTAGGGTACAAGTCGTACTTGTCATTAGCCACCAAAAAAACATCGTAATTCTCAACCAGAAATTTTTTCACATTATTCAAAACTTCGCTTACACCTTGTACATAACTTTGTCGAGCTTCTTTTCCCTGACCTTTATAAAGGGGGCCTATTTCCAACTCATCTTTTCTTTCAAAACCGAAAAGATCATATGCATATGCATGTTGTTCATGATAATCAATAAGCCCTACGTATGGTGGAGAAGAAAATATCCCTTTAATTTTTTGTTTTCTAACTAATTCCGCAAAATTTGGGTGTTTTTTTTCGAGTTCAGTAATAATATCTATAGTTCGACTATCTCCGGTTAAACAATACTGAAAAGTATTAGTTCTTAATTTCTCGAACTCAGCAATTCTTTTCACAGTATCTTTTGAGTAGGTTTCCCACCATTTAAGAATTGAAAATAAAGGCTTACAAATTTTCCCATGCTTTGAACAGTAGTAGGTAGAAGTAACTGGCTCGATTAAAGTTGCTAAATCGGAATGAGTAGTGGCTCGACAACTACGCATTGTACGACTTAAAATAATACTGATAATTTTTTTTGTATTGTTGTTCTGGATTTTTTTAATTTCGCTAAAAACAAATTCTATTTCATCACGAACATGCTGTGAATACCACTTATCGAGGAAAGTTTTATTGTTATTCTGTAATAGCTTAATACCATATTGTCCGACCAAGTTTGTATATATGGGTAAAAATTCTTTCTCTTTTGCTTTGCCATATTCTTTTTCGTTAATCAAACCTTGCCGAACTTTATACTTGTATTCGGGAACAGGAAAATATTTATTATTAAATTCATTAAGCAGTTGTAGCAATTTTTCTTCAAACTCTATCGTATGACAATTTGAAAGAAAATTTTTTAATGCCAATGTTATTCTTTTTATCTCTCTCTGAACATCATTTAAATCGTACCGATCTAACTTACAATTAGAAATAAGTGAATTAAAAGCAGAAATATCAACTCCTATAGCGTGCATTCCTAATTCTGAAGCCTGTACCAACGTAGTGCCACTTCCTGCAAAAGGATCAAGAATAATATCGCCTTGTTTAAAATAAACTTCGGTTTTAAAACTATCCGTATGATTATCAAGGAAATATTCGACCAATTGAGGAATAAATTTTCCTTTATATGGATGCAGCCTATGAACATGCTTTGTTGTTTCTGCTTCCTTATACTGATCAAAAGATAAGGCCCAGTTTAAGTCTTCACCCAATTGTTCTTTCCATTCAACTTCTCTTCTCCCGTTTAAGGACTTATAATACTTCACTAAGTCGTCCATTGAAACTAAAGCAGAGCCATTGTCTCCAATTTTTCGGACACGACCATACTGGATTAAATAAGAAATATTGGATGTTGTAACTTTTTTGCCGGTATATTCAGATGCCCACTTGCTTGCCTCCTTAATGGTAAATAACCTATCTGGCATTTTTTAACATTTTTGACAAAATTAACAATTTTAAACTCTCAATCAAGGTCGTTTTATCATTCTTTATCAACAAATTCTATCGAATTAATAAAATTTAAGTCACAAAAAAAGGGGCGAATTCCTTAAATCGCCCCTCAGTAATTTTTACATTAAACAACTACCAGCTATAGGAAGTACGTTTCACCACCTTAGTTGTTGTTATTGCGCCGTTTTTGTAGTATGTAACCTTGATATATACGCCTGGACGGAAAGTAGAAAAATCGCCTTGAACTCTTACACCCGTCATGCTGTAATACTCAACTTTTTTAATAGCCCCTTCAGCTTTTGCTGTTACCGAAGGTAGTGCATCAATAATAGTATCGGACTTTTCGGTATACGAGAAACTTATATTTTTCAAATAGCTATACTGTATATCATAGTAATTTCCTTCAGGATCCTGATTATCGCTCCACCACGATCCCGTTCCAAAGGCGAGAGTATCGGCAGTAGAAAGGAAAGAAAGCACATTGTTATAATCGGTCAAGGTTCCTGCAAGCGTAACATTGGTCGATGTATTATCGTAAGCCAGAATACCATCGACAAATACAGCATATCCTTGGGCTGTGAACCGAATATGTACGTTTCGCCATTTGTTTCTTCCAAGAAAATCGTGATCTATACCATAATTTTTCAGATTAGCATCAAACCAACCTCCTGTAGCATTATAACCCAAATACGATCCATTGGAAAAGTAGAGTCGGCCATTGTTTCCAACCGTGTAAACAGAGAACAGGGTACCCAAAACTTTTAAATCTCCATAATTGTACACATCAAAATTTATATCTGCAGTATCGATCGAACGACCTTTAAATGGATTAGAAATAGCTAATGCTGGAACATCGCGTTTTGATGTTAAGGTTGCCACGTCGAGAACCGTGAATGGTCCTTCAATAACAGTGGTAAGGGCTGTATCGATTTGCAAAATATCGAGTTGTTTTACTAAACTGTCGTTTTTTGTAAATCGGATATTTTTAATATAGCTGTACTGAATATCGTAATAATTTCCATTTGCATCCTGATTATCGCTCCACCACGAACCCGTTCCAATAGCAACGATGGAAGCATTGGCAAAAAAACTCATCATTTCATTATAATCGGTAAGATTACCGTTAATAGTTACATGAGTACTTCCCTGTTTAAAAGCTAAACTATCATTAACCCACACGGAATATCCAGACCTTGAGAAACGTAGCTTAACATTCTTCCAACTATTTCGTCCAAGATAATCATGATCGAGCGCATAATTTTTTAGATTAGCATCAAACCAGCCTCCTGTGGCGTTGTAACCCAGGTACGAACCATTGGTAAAGTACATTCGACCCAATGAGGCATCGAATACCGAAATAAGTGTTCCCAAAACCTTGGGCGCGTCGTAGTTGTAAACTTCGAATGAAATTTCGATAGAGTCGAATGCTAATCCCTTGAAAGGGTTAGTAATTGATAAGGCAGGACTTGCAATTTTCGAAGTACATGCTGCCACGTTGATCGCCCTTATTGCAAATTCCTTTTTAAAATTCTGATTTACATTCGATAAATCGAATGTAACTGTTTGGCCGCCCCACAAAGTAAAGGCATAAAACCCAAAAAGGGTAGCAAGTAAGATTTTTCTCATAGTTTTTGAATTTTTGGTTAACTGTGGGTCAAATTAGAATGAAATTTTGTTTGAGATGGAGTATAAATGGGTAAAAGAGGTGAAAAAATGAGTAAGAATTTGTTATTGATAAACGTGTATCTATAATTCTTTTTGACAATATGTTAAGCTGTTTCGTACTTCAAACCAAAAACATAAATAAAAAAGGGGCAGTTATACTGCCCCTGCTGTAATTAATTCGTCTGATATCTTACAAACACTACTGCTTCAAGAATGGCAAAGTCAAAATATTTTCTTTATTTCGAAGCACTAAGATATATCGGCCACTACGTAGTCCCGCAATGTTAATTTCTGCCTTAGTATCGTTGAACGAGAGAGTACATTTCCCTACAATTTTTCCCGATGCATCAACTATTATAGCATCAGTCCACTTACTGGGAGTATAATTCAAAAATATTTTTTCCTTGGCAGGATTGGGGAAAAGACTCTCTTGAATACCGGGAGAGGAAGTAGATGTAATAACCTCTGCTACCGACGACAACATTGTTCCATACACTTCGAATTCCCACAGCGAATAGCCCCAGCCAGTATTTCGTGTTGTGCAGTATAGCCGAAGATACCTTCCATTGATACCTGAGAAATTATGAGTTTCATTTCCACCGGTGCTGTTGGTGATTGTTTTAACTGTTGTCCAGCTTATACCATTGCTCGATACATCGATAGTATAATTTTTAGCCGAGGCGGTCTCCCACCGTAAAATAACCTGTGATATATTGTAATTGGCTTGCAGGTCGATAATAACCCACTGGGGATCTGACCATTCGCTTCCCCAGCGGGTATCGGTTTTGCCATCATTAATCAAATTTGCGCTTAACCCCGACTGCGTAGACGAAACTGTAACTGGTTTGTTGAGAGCAATATTTCCTGTTGGCAATGAATTTACAGGTGTGCCATATACCTCGAATTCCCACAGCGAATAACCCCAACCGGTATTACGAGCAGTTCCGTAAACACGAATATAACGCCCACTCACCGCAGTGAAATTATGGGTTTCAGCTCCTCCAGTACTATTGGTTACTGTTTTTACATTCGTCCAGCTATTTCCATCGGCCGATACATCGATGGTATAATTTTTAGCCGAAGCTGTTTCCCAACGAAGAATAACCTGTGCAATGTTAAAGTTACCCTGTAAATCAATCGTTATCCATTGCGGATCGGACCAATCGCTTCCCCAGCGGGTATCGGTTCTCCCATCGTTAACCCAAGCTGTGCTCAAACCCGTTTGTGTCGATGATGCCGTTACCGGCTTATTTAATGCAATATTACCTGTATTTGCGACAACCGTAACTTGAACCTCATCGGAGGCGCTGGCTCCTGCATTATCGGTAACTGTTATCCTAAATAGGTAGGTACCTGCCGATAGGTTTGAAAGTGAAAGGGTCGGACTATTTTGCCCAGCAAGCGTAGCATTTGATGGCCCACTAACTTGTGTCCACTGATAACCTGTAATATTACCGTCGACATCGGAAGCTGTGGCAGTTATTGTTAACGAGTTTACTGGTAAAGTAATGGTTCTATCCTCACCAGCATTAACAGTAGGAATAATATTGCCGTTTGTTCCAAGAGTTAACGTACATGTTGTAGTTGTAGAGGTTCCGTCGTTATCATACGCAACTACAGAAATAAGATGCAAACCTGTAGTCAGATTTGGTAATCTAACTGTATAGGGCGAAACCGTTGCAGTACCGAGTATAGTGCTGCCTTCACGAAATTCTACTCGGCTAATTGTACCATCATCATCGTGGGCATAGGCACATAGAGTTACAACTGTTCCGGGTGCAAATAAGGTGTTATTTTCGGGATATAATATTGACAGGTAGGGGGGACGGTTAATACGTACTTTTGCTTCACCCATTACGTTACCCGCACGAGCCGTCACCTTGTAGTTGCCATATACCTGTGAGGTATAATTGCCTGAGGTTGTAATGCTTCCCCTACTACATGTCCAGGTTGGATTTATAGCCATTTCTTCGCCCAGCTGATTATAACCCTTGGCAGTAAAGGTAATAGGCTGATTAAGTGCAACAACAGCCTGTTGTGGAGTTACTCTAATGCGGGTAAGTGAGGGAATAATAGATTGTCCATATACCTCAAACTCCCAAAGCGAATAACCATAGCCTGTATTCCGTTGTATGCCATACAAACGAATATAACGTGCTGTAGCATTAATATTAATTTCTTCTCTTCCTCCCATTCCGTTGGATGTAGAATAAACCGTCGTCCAATTTTGATAATCGTTCGAGGTTTCGATTCGATAGGCCTTAGCCGATGCAGCCTCCCATACCAAAACCACTTTCGATAAATTGTATTGTGCTTGTAAATCTATACTTATCCACTGAGGATCTACTCCTTGCACACTTTCCCAACGAGTATCAGGTAATCCGTCGACGGCTTTATCGCCTTTGGATCCATCTCCAATACTCGAAGAAGTTTGCACGGGTTTTCGCCAGGCAAGATTTACTTCGCTCAGTGGCCTTATGCTTACATAGGCTGTATCGCGAACATTTCCCTTTCCGGCAAAAATCAAAAAATTCCCTGTTTGACTTGCCTTGAAAATCCCCGCAGCAGTAAAAGTACCACCACCCGTAGCAGTCCAAGTCACATCGCCTTTATAGTCGACTCCAAATTGGTCTTTACCTACAAAATCGAACACATATTCATGGCCAAGTGGTATAACTAAAGGATTTTGTTGCGTGGTAAGAGGTAAAATATCGATCTGCATCAAACGTTTTGCTTCTTCTACCACTACAGTAGCCTTGGCAACAAGTCCGTTGGCCTGTGCCACTACTGTAAATGAAGGTTCAAGATACATGCTTCCAGTAGTCGGTGTATAAACTCCGCTCGACGAAATACTACCTCTTCCAATCACCGACCATTGCGGGTTTACACTCATCAGGTTTCCAAACTGATCATAGCCTTTTACTGTAAATTGTTGCTTCGAGGTATCCTTTACTATAGCAAAAGTGGGTTCGATTAAAATGGTAGTAAGTACAGAAGTTCCTGTTCGTTGAGGTGTACCAAAAACTTCAAACTCATAGATGGAATTTGCCCATCCGGTACCTCGTTTTTTAGCTAAAAGTCTTACATATCGACCAGTTGCAACAACGGGAATGACCTCGGTACCACCATATCCATTTGTCTGCGAATAAATAGTGGTAAAAGTGCTATTATTCGACGAAACTTGAACGTCGTATATTTTGGTAAAAGCAGCTTCCCACTTAATGACAATCTTTTCGATATCGAAAGTATTTTGAAGATCAATGGTTATCCATTCATTGTCGGTGGCAAAACTTTCCCAACGGGTAGTTTCGTCCCCATCGTTTACTTTTGCAGCCAAATTTGTAGGTTCTACCTGAGAAGATGCAGTTACTGGTTTACCAAGAGCAATGTTACATAAGGGATAAGATGTGTAGAAAGTATAGCTTCGGCTAACATTACCCGCCGATACTTTAAGTGTAAACGGACCCCCTGGTACAGTTGGAGTAAAAAGACCCGAAGCAGTAATTCCACCTCCTCCTGTAACCGACCATATTGGTACTATGGAAATCGAATCGCCGTATTGATCTTTTCCTTTTGCTCTAAGTTGATACGCTTGCCCTATTTCAAATCTGGATAAAATGGGGCTAACTTCCAAAGTAGAGAGAACCGGAGCATCTCCGACACGAATGTTGTATGTTGCAACTAAATTGCCATTACGTGCTGTAATTGTGAAAATTCCATTAGTATTTCCAGCTGTAAATGTACCATTTGCATCAATGGTACCACCACCCGATGTACCCCACGAAATTGCCGGATTTACTACTGCCCCATATTGATCGTAACAACGAGCGGCCAATTGAATTTTACCTCCGCGGACAACAGTTTTCGCAGGAGCTGAAATTTCGATTTTTGCCAAAGTACTATTTAACTTATGTGCAATCAATTTTCGGGGAGGAACAACAAATGAGGCATATTCAACTCCCTCACGGTAAACCCTGCAGAGTTTATCGGTATATTCAGGATTATAAACTACAACGGTAGTGGTATTTGTTCTAGAATTAAAATATACCGTACTCGAGGGTATATTTGTCCACTGATTCCACTGAATATCCCCTAAACTTCGATGTGAGTGAGTATACCAGTAACTAAAAGCATTATTGTCTGGCGCACGAGCAGTAGTTTTGTTATTAAGCCACAGCCAGTCGAACACCGAAGCTGCACTATCGGGATCAAAAATTTGAAGATAAGAAAGGGCTATATTCCCAACTCCTGCTTCATTCCCTAAATTACTTTCCCAACCGCCCAATGTTTTAGTGTTCCACATGGAGGTATAGTCCCATCGGGCAAAATTGAGGTCTTCGTACAAATATTTAAGAAGAGGGCTCATCGGCAGCCATTGTATTGCATGCATCCAGAACCAATCGCCCGAAAAATAGGTCCACCAACCTATCCCCTGTGTAACTAAGTTGCTGTTGTATGGGAATTTGTACTTAGTATAATCATAGTTTCCAACACCCCCATTTGCAGGGATATGACTACGGTCGAACCAGTATTCGGCCACCGCCTGTGCTTCTTGGACATACCCAAAAATAGCCGCATTTCGCATGGCCGTGTCGTTTAATACAGTTCCTAAAAGAAACATGGCCCCCCAGGCTTGCATAGCTTCCGAAGAGGATTCTTGCCCATTTCCATTGAAATCGCCTAACCCTCCAGAAAAAGAATGCCCACACCAGGGATCCATGCTCCGAAACCATGGAAGCCGGGTGTAATTCCTGTCCCAGTTGGCATAATCCAATACCAGCATTCTGGTAAAATCCTTGTATTTGTTCTTAAATTCCTCATCGTACATAAAAAGTATGGCAGCTGCATAAACATGATAGGCGTAACAAAATGCATGGTCCTGCAAAATATCGATGCCCGGATTTTCATTATCCCTTGTATTGAATCCCATAAATGAACCCCAACCCGGATACCATGCAAAATAATGATAATTTTCGCCCGGTGTATAGGTGTACCAATCTTCTAATGCCTCTTTTAACTTCTTTTTAAATGCTTCAAAAGCCGACATATTACCCATCTGATGGGCTAATTGCATATACCTTGCATAGTTCAAAATATCCTTACCTCCCCAATAGGTTTCGGTTCCATAACCGTTTTTTGTGGTATAGTTATTAATCATTTCGTTGATCCAGTCTTTACGGAAAGGATTCTTTGCCACCGCTGTATCCTCGGGTACAGGATAAGCCGGAAGTAAACCGTTAAATGCATAAGTTATTGTAAACTTTCGTCCAACAGAACATTTCATTTTACCTCTCGGAGTCTGATATTCCCAAGAATTAAAAGTAAAGCTCCGAGTTGTCTTCTTGTAATGATGAGGTATCCAACCTTGTATTTGGTCGAGTAATGATTGGCCTCTTAAATTCTCATTTACAAGCTCCCAATAGATATCGATTTTAGCTGTATTCTCATTATATTTCCAGTTAATCTTACTGTCGCGTGGTATCACAGGTGCATAAGTGTTAAACTGCGATAATACACTTCTCGAAGGCATAACCCCCACAACTACAAAACCATTGGAGGAAGGAAATTTGATTTTAAGAATGTTGCCCGAAAGGGTAAATTGTGTATTAGCAGGAGTAAAAATTCCATAATGGTCGCCTTTAATTTCCACTCCAATATGATCGCCCGTATAAGGAAAAGTTATGGCGCTACCATTATCTCCAAAAAAATAGGCTGTAGCCGTATTAAGCGTATCAATTGTAATTACTGGTGAAATACCATTATACTCTGCCCAAACAAAAGGAATACCGTGTCCGAGCGTAACAGCCATCATCTTGTCGGGGTTTGTTTTATCTTTCATGACCCAATCGATAGTCCAGGCACCCCAACGTCGTGCACGAGCACTTTCGGCACTAAAATTTTCTGCACTTATCATCAGCCGGGTACGTGAATACAAAAATCGGCCATCAGCTGTCCAGTACTTTGGAAATTCGAGATAAAACCCATAATCCTCGGCATTAACCATAAGGGGATATGCCCAAAGATTGTCCGAATAACGTGTCGATACTAGAGTAGTCCACCAATCGGTTGAGGGTACAGCTCGGGTATTTGTATCGACAACAAAAATCTCCATATTGGGTAGTTTCTGCGACAAGTCGCCCCAACGATCGGTTCCAGTATAATAGGGCTTTTCGGCCTCGTGTAATGGCGGATATTCGGCATAACTGCCACCTCCAAGCTTCACGGCATTTTGCGATTGAAGATGAACGCAAAGCAATATCGTTCCGATCATCCCAATCCATCTTTTAAATTCTAGTTTTTTCATGGCGAGTAACATTTTGGTTAGCTCAACAAACTTACATTGGCAGACACGGTTTTACACCTTTCGAACCACTGCATATATTCTCAGAATTACTGCATTAATACTGCAGGTGGCCATCGAGACCTACTTATTTACTTAAATGACAGCATTTTGAATAAAAAATCAGCTAATTTGACACCTGTAAATACTGGAAAACTGTCATTATGGCATAAAATCAAGTTGGTATATAGTTTGCTAAAATATAGGGTGAAAACAAGAAACTAAAAAAGAAAGGAGGGTTGAGCTATGTTGGCACTGAGAAACATTAACACTCTACCAAGCCTGGTAGAAGAATTCTTCAACAACGACTTCCCCTTCTCTTGGTTACGTACCTGGAGCACTTCGAGTGTTCCTGCAGTTAACATCGCTGAAAATAAAGACGAATACCGTATCGAAGTAGCGGCACCGGGTTTGGACAAGGATGATTTCAAAGTGAACATAGAAGATGACACCCTTACCATCTCGGCCAATAAGGAAGTTAAGAAAGAAGAAAAAGACGAAACCTACACTCGTCGCGAATTCTCATATACTTCCTTTAGCCGCTCATTTAATTTACCCGATACGGTCGATAGCGAAAAAATTAAAGCTGAACACAAAAACGGAGTGCTTACTATTTACGTACCAAAGAAGGAAGAAGTAAAAAAGAAACTCTCGCGCGAAGTGAAAATTTCATAAAGTATCGTGAGCATGCCTACGTACAAAAGGCTCCCCAATCGGGAGCCTTTTGTGTTTTTTGATCATTTTGAGCAGTACTTTAAGCTTTAAGCACAATACTAGGAAATGTCTTTTCCAAAAACATTACTTTTACATCAACAAAAAACTTGTTGTTCCAAAATTAAATTGACAAACTACAAAAAGCTATGGATTCGGTTTTTTTTGTCCTATCAAAGCTACTGTTTTTTGCACTCAGCCCCATGGTATGGATAGGGTTATTTTTGATACTTTCGTTTTGTATAAAGGACGATAAACTAAGTAAAAAACTGCGCATTATTGCATTATTGATATTTTTATTCTTTTCCAATTCAGCAATTCAGTCCACATTTATGCGATGGTGGGAGATCAATACTCCTCCTGCCGATTCTTTAAATCAAAAATATACCTATGCTGTGGTATTAGGTGGAATGGCCGATCGCGATCCCCACTCTGGCAAACTTATTATCGAACGTAGTATCGACCGAATAATTCAGGCAATCATTCTTTATAAAGCAGAAAAAGTAGACAAAATTGTTATAACAGGAGGATCGGGAGAGCTATTAAATCAGGACAAAAAGGAATCGATTGAATTAAAAAAATTTTGCGAACAGCTCGGTGTATCACCAAACGACATCATAATAGAAGCAGCTTCGCGTAATACTTTCGAAAATGCGAAGTACACAAAAAATATAATCCCTTACAAAGAAGAGCGTATTCTGCTTATCACTTCCGCTTTCCATATGAGGCGTTCGAGTGCAATCTTTAAAAAAGCGGGTTATAACTTCGATATACTTAGTACCGACCCAATTGCTTCACGGCTCCGACTCGATGATTATTTTTTACCAAAAGCCAAAGCCATTGATAACTGGATAGTTTTATTAAAAGAAGTGGCTGGATATTTGAGTTACAAGTTGGTAGGTTACTTGTAGAAAAAAATGAATTGAAAATAAAAAAATTGTACCTTTGCAAAAATTAAGCAGAAGTGATTTTAACAATACAAAAATACAAGCTATCTGGATTTTACTTGGAGATTAAAATATTTTTTAACAAGCCCCTTATTTTTTAAGGGGCTTTTTTTTGGACTAAAATAAAAAAAGTAACTATGGATAAAAGTATTAAAAAGGTTGTATTACTTGGTTCAGGAGCATTAAAAATAGGCGAAGCTGGAGAGTTCGACTACTCAGGATCACAAGCACTAAAAGCTTTACGTGAAGAAGGTATTTATACAGTACTGATTAATCCCAACATTGCTACCGTCCAAACCTCGGAAGGGATGGCAGACAAAATATATTTTCTACCGGTAACCCCCTATTTTGTTGAAAAAGTTATTCAAAAAGAAAAACCCGATGGTATTTTGTTATCTTTTGGAGGACAAACCGCTCTAAACTGCGGGACCGAACTATATAAATCTGGCGTTCTCGAAAAATACGGCGTACGAGTTTTAGGAACCCCTGTTCAGGCAATCATTGATACCGAAGATCGTGAACTTTTCGTTAATCGTCTCAACGAGATCGATGTAAAATCGTGTCGCAGCGAAGCCGTTACCAGTGTTGAAGATGCAATTGCAGCTGCCGAAAGACTGGGCTATCCTGTTATTGTCAGAGCTGCCTTTACTCTCGGAGGTCAAGGGTCGGGGTTTGCCGGTAATGCCGAAGAGCTTAGAAAAATCTCCGAAAAGGCGCTTTCCTATTCTCCACAAATCCTTATCGAAGAATCGCTTAAAGGTTGGAAAGAAGTTGAATATGAAGTGGTGCGCGATCAGTACGACAACTGTATTACCGTATGTAACATGGAAAATTTCGATCCCCTGGGTATACATACGGGCGAAAGTATTGTGGTGGCCCCATCTCAAACACTTACTAATAGCGAATACCATAAGCTTAGAGAAATATCCATCCGCGTTATCCGCCATATCGGTATTATAGGCGAATGCAATATTCAGTATGCTCTTGATCCAAATTCCGAAGATTATCGTGTAATAGAAGTTAATGCCCGACTTTCCCGATCCTCAGCTCTGGCTTCGAAAGCTACTGGTTATCCCCTCGCTTTTGTAGCAGCAAAGCTTGCAATCGGCTACGGACTCTACGAACTCAAAAACTCTATTACTAAAACTACCCCTGCATTTTTCGAGCCTGCACTCGATTATATCGTTTGCAAAATACCCCGTTGGGACCTTAACAAATTTATCGGTGTTTCGCGTCAAATAGGTTCTTCGATGAAATCGGTTGGCGAAGTAATGGCCATTGGCCGAACTTTCGAAGAAGTCATTCAAAAAGGCCTTCGAATGATTGGCCAAGGTATGCACGGTTTTGTAGGTAACCGCGACATCGAAATTGAAGATATCGAAAAAGAACTCAGTAACCCCACCGACATGAGAATTTTCGTTATCGAGAAAGCTTTCGAAAAGGGTTACACCGTCGACCAGATATACGACCTTACCAAAATCGACAAATGGTTTCTACACCGATTAAAACACATTTATGACGTTAGCTTAAAATTAGAAAAATTCAACAATATAGAACAACTTCCCGATGAATTGCTAACAGAAGCCAAACAGGCAGGATTTTCCGACTTTCAAATTGCTCGTCTCATTCTAAAGCGCGAAAACCATGAAATGGAGCAAGCTTCGCTGGTGGTAAGAGAGCATCGTAAGAAAAAAGGAATACTTCCTGTAGTCAAACAAATCGACACACTGGGAGCCGAATATCCCGCACAAACCAACTATCTCTATTTAACCTATCATGGCAAAGAGCACGATGTTTCTTTTATCCGCGATGATAAAACAGTTATTGTTTTAGGTTCTGGTGCCTACCGTATTGGTAGCTCCGTTGAGTTCGATTGGTGTGCAGTAAATGCTGTTCGTACAGCACACGAACAAGGTTATCGGGCTATGATGATCAACTATAATCCCGAGACTGTTAGTACCGACTACGACATGTGCGACCGTTTGTATTTCGACGAACTCTCGTTCGAGCGCGTAATGGATATCATCGAACTCGAATCTCCCCATGGTGTTATTCTTTCGATGGGTGGACAAATTCCCAATAATTTGGCTATGCGTCTACACCGTCAACAAGTACCCATATTAGGAACATCACCCGTTTCGATCGACCGTGCCGAAAATCGACACAAATTTTCTGCTATGCTCGACCAACTGGGCATTGACCAACCTCGTTGGAAAGAGCTTACCAGCATCGAAGAAATAGAGTCGTTCATCCAAACTGTCGGATATCCCGTACTAGTCCGACCCTCATACGTGCTTTCGGGTGCTGCTATGAACGTATGCTCCAACGCCGAAGAACTCGAACTTTTCCTCAAACTTGCCTCAAAAGTCTCAAAACAATATCCCGTTGTAGTCTCTGAGTTTATCGAAAATGCTAAAGAAATAGAGATTGATGCCGTTGCAAAGGAAGGTGAAATACTCGCCTATGCGATATCCGAACATATCGAGTTTGCAGGTGTTCACTCAGGCGATGCTACACTTGTTTTCCCAGCTCAAAAAATATATTTCGAAACCGTACGTCGGATTAAGAAAATTTCGAGAGAAATAGCCCGCGAACTCAATATTTCGGGTCCATTTAATATCCAGTTTTTGGCTAAAGACAACGATATTAAAGTTATTGAATGTAACCTTCGTGCATCACGTAGCTTCCCATTTGTTTCAAAAGTACTAAAAGCCAATTTTATCGACCTTGCTACAAAGGTTATGTTAGGATTGCCTGTGCAGAAACTCGATAAGTCGTATTTCGAACTCGATTACATCGGAGTTAAAGCCAGCCAGTTCTCCTTTAGCCGTTTAGCAAAAGCCGACCCTGTACTGGGTGTCGATATGGCTTCGACAGGCGAGGTAGGCTGTCTGGGCGACGACTTTTACGAAGCTCTTCTCAAGGCAATGCTCTCGGTAGGATACCGTATCCCGAAAAAAAATATTATGCTTTCAACCGGCGAAATGCGCTCGAAAGTTGAATTGCTTAATCCCGCCCGAATGCTTATCGAGCGCGGTTATAAGCTTTTCGCTACAAGAGGTACAGCCCAGTTTCTCGCTCAAAATGGTATCGAAGCCACAGTGGTTGCCTGGCCCGACGAACCTACTAAACCCAATGTAATGGATTTCATCCGCAATCGCGAATTCGATCTTGTAGTAAATATCCCCAAAAATCTCTCTAAAATTGAGCTCAACAACGACTACGAAATTCGCCGTGGAGCTATCGATTACAATATTCCGTTAATCACCAATGCCCGACTCGCAAGTGCTTTCATTCAAGCTTTCTGCCGCTATCAACCCGAAGATATTAAAATTGTAAGCTGGGACGAATACCGATAAAAAAATAACCGAGCCCTTAATCATCATAGGACTCGGTTATTTTCAAAATTTCTCTCTGTTTATTCGGCCAGCTGAGGCATCCCTTGTAGTTCGGCTGCAAACGCCTGCCCTAATTCAATAAACTTTTGACTCTTTTCGTCGTAAGGGAAAAATTTGGCTTTTACCCCTTCACAAAATATTTTGAATTTTAAATTTTTAAGATGATTCTCGATTAATCCAGGTGCTTCCCCACTCCATCCATACGAACCAAAAGCAGCTGCCAACTTACCCCTATCGCGAATAGGATTGACTACCGAAAATAGCTTGTAAATGGGTAGCAAGGTATTCTGATTAATCGTTGGAGAACCTACTAACAAAGCATCGCTTTTAGCAAGTTGCTCTTCCATCTCCCCAATCAGCATATGCTCAATATCGGCAACTTCCACCTCGAAATTACTCACCATACGAATTCCTTCGGCTATCATCTCAGCCATTTTGGCTGTATATCCATAAGCCGATACATAAGCAATAAATACCCTTTTAATCGGATGTTTTTCTGTTTCTTCGATGTATTGTTTCGAATACTGTTCCGAAAGTGCCACCTTCTCTTGCCAAGTACTACGTAATATGGGACCATGACCATTTGCAATTACCGATATCTCCAGCGGTTTGATTTTTTCGATCGCCCGAAGCATAAATTTGCTGAATGGCTTAAGTATTACATCAAAATAATATTTGAACGCTTCGGAATAATCGCCCACTAAATCATCGTACATGGCAGGATGCGAGAAATGTGCACCAAACGAATCGCAGGTAAATAAAACTTTATCCTCTGCTAAGTAGGTATAAATTGTATCGGGCCAGTGTAAATTAGGTGCACCGATAAACTTCAGCGTTTTATTGCCAAGGCTAAGGGTATCGCCATCCATGACCTTTAACGACTTAAATGGCTGACCTACAATTTCCGAAAGATAGTTTAGAGCCTGACCACTGCCTACAACTGTAGCATTTGGAGCAACCTTTAATAAATGTTTCAGCGCGCCTGAATGATCAGGCTCGGTGTGATTACAAACAATATACTCTATCTCTTCAGGATTACACAATTCTTTTATTTTGGCTATAAACTCATCTGTAAAGCCTTCCTTAACAGTTTCAACTATGGCTTTTTTTTCGGCGTTTATATAATAAGCATTATAGGTTGTCCCAAATTTGGTTTCCATCACAATGTCGAATGTCACCAAATCGGGATCGAGAACGCCTATCCATTTAACATCTTGAGTAACATCTAGTATTTGACTCTTCATATAGCTTATTTTAAAGTTTAATTTGATTTTTGCCTGTTCAATTTAAATGCCAAAAGTAGCTATTTTGTTCAATGAAATGCAAGAACAATACACTTATATGGCAAAATTGCGCTCGATTCTATATTATCAATATTGTATTTTTGATAAAAATTATTCACACTATGAAACAGTCATTAACATTTTTGTTTGCCTTGGCCCAGGTGCTGATGATAAACGCTGCTCCAAGTTGGTATGACGAAGCACCTAAACGTATAGACAGCTTGCGTAAAGCTAATTTCGTATTACAAATTTTGGATAGTACCGGCCAGCCGGTGACCGATTCAATTCGTGTCGATCTGGCAAAGCATAAATTTGTATTTGGTGTTGTAATGGACCCCGAAACATCTCCTGGCAGCTTGTCGTGGGACCGTGCCACCATGTACCGATACTACAATGCCGCCGTATCGGGTAACGCTTTCAAATGGAGCGGAATTGAAGCACAAAAAGGTGTACTTACATACGAAGGTTTCGATGAAATGCTGCAATGGTGCGAACGTGTAGGATGGACCCT
Organism: Bacteroidales bacterium; assembly: GCA_026416115.1. Classification (GTDB taxonomy): domain Bacteria; phylum Bacteroidota; class Bacteroidia; order Bacteroidales; family DTGW01; genus JAKPGM01. The sequence continues at coordinate 68,273 of JAOAFU010000058.1, forward strand.
AAAAGGCCATTGCTTGCTCTGGAATGGACATGCAGGTAACTATCACGAAGTACCTCGTTGGGTGCAAGAACTCCCCACTTCTGAAGAAGCTAAAGAAGCTTGTCGTAACAGAATAATTCGTGATATGACTCGCTATAAGGGCAGGGTTTTCGAGTACGACGTAATGAACGAACCTTCACATACTTTTTTCCTTACTAATAAAATCGGAGACTCTATTAATTGGCTGTCGTTTAAATGGGCACGCCAGGCCGATAGTACAGCCGAACTTTATGTAAACGACTATAACCTCATAGAGTGGGATGAGCATATCCCCTTTATCAACCTGGTTAGAAAAATGCTCGACAATGGTGCTCCTATCGACGGAATAGGTATTCAGGGACATTTCGGGGGTTCTATTAATACCAACGATGTAAAACGACGACTCGATGCACTGGCAACCCTCGGATTAAAAATGAGAATTACCGAATTCGATATGGATGTTACTGCACAAAAAGTAACTCCAATTAATCAGGCAATGTATTACGCCCGCATGCTTCGCATCGCTTTTTCATATCCTCAAATAACAGGTTTTTACTTCTGGGGACTCATCGATGGAAAAGTATGGCGTGCTGGTTCAGGTATTTTCAATATCAACAAAGAGCCCAAACCCGCTGCCGACTCGGTATACAACCTCATTCATAAGGAATGGAGCACCCACTTAAAAGGGGTTACCGCTCCCAATGGCCAATTCGCTTTTCGTGGTTTCCTCGGAAAGTATCATGTGTTTGCTAAAATAAATGGACAATGGAAGGAATTTCGTATCGATCTCGATGAAAAAGTGAAAGATTCCGTTTTAGTTCTTCGCGAAAACGAAGGTATGGTTCCACGCCCTCGATTAGTTAAAGGGAAACTGATAGCTCCCCGTATCATCGAGCTTAAATTCGATAAAAAAATGGCCGACCCCTCAGCACAAAAAACCAATTTTGAGGTATACGGTAGAGTTAAAAATACCATCCTTAACGCTTCATTAAAAGAAGGAGACTCAACTACCATAGTGCTAAATCTAAAATACGACCTACTTTACAACTATTACGTGACTGTAGCGTACATGAAAGGCGACCAAAAAGCTGCCGACGGCACATCGCTCGACATTTTTGGCGCTACCCCAATCGAAAATATGCTTCCAGGCATTAAATCGGCTTCTACTACTCCCGATGGTTCGCAGATTATTGTTCGACTTAATAAAAACATGAATGAACCTAACCAAAATACCGATACGATTAGTGTTATCGTAAATTCTATTCCTGTTTTAATCGACAAAATCGAATTTAAAGACGATAGTGCTTCTGTCCTGCTTATTACCCTTACAAACCCGGTTAAATTCAATGATTTAGTTTACTTTAACTATAAACCCGGTACATGGTCGACAACCGAAGGAATTGCACTTCCTGCAACGGGTAACATTTTGGTCGAAAACAAAGTGCCTAACGCTATTGATAACGCAAATAGCAGCCAAATTGAAGTTTATCCCAATCCCGTAAAAGATATACTCACTGTAAAATTTGCATACGGAAATTATCAGATTTCAATCTACGATATGCTTGGTAAAGAAATTCTCAAAACAACATCTACGGGAGCGGAAATTAAATTAGATATGCGTAACTTGAATAAAGGTATTTATTTCCTGAAAATTAATAATAGCCAAAATGGTCAAATTCAAAACTTTAAAATAAATAAACTATAAATTATTGAATAATCCATAAAGTAATTTTGTACTTTTGTATTCATAGTTATTGAGTTTTTGGTTAAAAAGGAGTTGCTTTGCGTAGCCAACGGCTAACTTGCAAGGCAACTTTTTTTGTAAGTAAAACCATACTATCTTTGGCGCATTATCGTTCTCTTTGTATCATTTCAAAAAAACAAGTGTGCTATAATTTTATCCCCTAAAAAATTTTTTCAACATGAGAGCTAAAACCTTTTTCTTTCTTTTCCAATTCGCATTTGGTACTTTATGGGCACAACAAGTTCGACAACTTGAAGTACCCTCGTTTAAATCTGTTGAAGTTTTAGGCAATTTCGAAGTCATTCTCGAAGAAAGTCAGCAAGAAGGTATATCGCTTATTGGTAATAACGAGGAGGCCTCGCGCGTAAAAGTTGCCGTAAAAAACGGAATCCTTCGTTTAAGTGATATTAAATCGCTTAACAAGCGCCCCGATGTGATGATTGTAGTTAAATATATACAGCTCGAAAAAATTCTTGCTACAGGTGGTTCGTTCGTATATAATAAAAATGATTGGCAGATATCAAATCTCGAAATTACTTGTAGCAGCGGTGCAAAAGTTGACCTCTCTCTAAAAGCCGATAAATTAAAGGTCGACGTCGACAAAGGTGGTACTGTTTCATTAAAAGGTAAAACCCCTACACTCGAAGCCGAAGCATCAACCGGCGGTATTTTCGATGCATTTGAATTAAGCACCAATGATGCTGTAGTTCGTGCTAATACTGGCGGTTTAGTAAAAGTATTTGCTAAAAACACCCTTGAAGCTAATGCTGGAGCAGGTGGTGAAATTATTTACCGGGGTAGTCCCAAAAAATTGATGCCCAAAAAAGTGCTGGGTGGAAAAATTGAACAAATGATCGAATAGTACAGCGCTATTTATTGAGCATTGGAAATAGCGCTTCGGCCACAGCCAAATCGGTTTGGGTAGTTATTTTAATATTCTCCCTGTTCCCTTCAACCAAGATAACTCGGTGACCAGCTCTTTCAAAAACGGTCGCATCATCGGTAAATTCGGCCGAAAATTCGATGCTATACGCTTGTTTTAGCTTGGATATATCGAACACCTGAGGGGTTTGAATAAGAACAAATTCATTTCTGTCGACAGGTATACTCTCATCAACCAAAAGTTTGCGTAGAGAGTCAACAGGAACTACAGTAGGTACCGCATTGCCCAAATGGGCTGCAGTTTCGAAACACCTCTGAAGGGTCGACTGGCTAACCAAAGGTCTTACTGCATCATGAACTGCAACAAGCCCATCGCCCGCTATTGCATTAAGACCATTTTTAACCGAATGAAATCGGGTTTCGCCCCCTAATACCTTCATATGGGGAATTTTGATTTTGTATTCTTGAATCAAACTCTCCCAAAACTCTAAATAATCTGAAGGTAGGGTTACAATAAGCTGAATTTTCTTATCAAACTCGTAAAAAGCATTTAAAGTATGATATAATACAGGTCGACCCCTGAGGGTAAGAAATTGCTTCGGTATCGAAGATCCAAAACGTTTTCCTGTACCCCCGGCGACAATAATTGCATATTTGCGCATAATTTTTAATCGAAAATAATCGGAGTAATTTTCAAACCCGTTTCAGCCTCAAATCCCTGTATTTCCATCAACATATCGGGATCCTCTCGCTTATAATACCAGTTAACTTTGACTTGACCTCCATTGTCCTGGTAGCTTTTAAGCAAATCGAGTATTTCGAGAATAAAACGCGAAGATGCCGTATTGAAATAGGTTAGCTTTAGATTAAATTCAATGGGTTTTTTTTCCTGTATGTAATCCTTTAACCACCTGATAACAGGTTCGTAAAATTTGAAGGTTTCTTCCATATAACTTTCACCCACAATTTCACATACTCCAGAGTAATAATTAAAATTAACAAGAGGATAATACACAAGATCAGGATAGTTATTGATATACAAGCTTTCCATAGTTTTTTCTTTTAAAAAGTTAGGAAATTATGGAAGAAATGGTAAAATAAGTGTTATCGTTTTCTTTCGTAATGGAAACATCCAAAAGATTTTTAGAAAATAGTCGTATTGAGATGAGACCTATATGGGCCCCATTATCTTTGATCGACGACTCGCGACGAAGTTTTTCTTTAAGCTTTATTAGGTCGTTGGTAGTTGCTTCATTTATGCGTTGACAATAGTTAATCAGTATATCTCCATGTTCGGGTCGTATCCGGTTTTTGGTAGTACAAAAATACGATTTACCATCGGTCTCTATATGCACTTTGCCTACCCCAACGGTATTATCAAGCTCCTGCTTTACCCGGTCTTCAGAATACAGGGCAACATTCTGCGAAATCTCGATAAATACCCGATAAAGACTCATTCGTGTCTCGAACGAGGCATCGAGATATTCGGCCAGGTATTTTCCAAGGGAAGAAATAATCCGCATGTTAAACGGCCCCTCGTAGGAAAATACAATTTTTTTATCCGTTGCATTAGCATTCATGGAGAATAATTGTTTTATTATTAATCAACCACAGTACTTTTATTACAAACTTAATAATATATTCTCTTATTACCAACCACAAATAGTGGTTTATTTTAAACCAATTGCCATCAGGGTAATATCGTCGCGCTGGGGCTCGTTCTGTTTAAAAGTTTCGAGCGAATTGTGCAAATATACCATAAAACTGTCGAGCGAACTAGTCAAACATTCATTGGCAATATTTATTAACCGCGGCGTACCAAATTTGCTTCGTTGAGGATTGGGTTGGTCGATAATCCCATCGGTGTACATCAATATGGTATCGCCTGCATGGAGCAAAAAATGTTTTTCGCTGTACGATTTCAAATTTTTTTGTCTCAGATTTCCTATCGAAATAATATCGCCTTCTATTGTCTTCGATTCCTTAATCTGTTGCTGAAAAATGATAATTGGCCTTTTAGCTCCCGCAAATACTAACTCATACTGTTTTTCATCGACTTTCAAAATACGACACAAGGCTATATCCATTCCATCGATAGTATGGCTCGAGGGTTGATGCAATTCATTAATAAGCAAAAGATTGAGATGATATAAAATTTCAGACGGCTGAATTTTATTTCTAACCCCTATTATTTCATTCAAAAGCCTGTTGCCTATCATCGACATAAAGGCTCCTGGTACCCCATGCCCTGTACAATCGACAACCGCAAAAAAATGATAGGTCAGCTGATTGATTGTTACCCTATGATACCAGTAAAAATCTCCCGAAACAATATCTTTCGGCGAAAAAATCAACGCTGTATCAAAGTCGTTCTTTAATTGCGTTAAATCGGGCAGCATGGCATTCTGTATACGCTGGCCATAGAATATGCTGTCGGTAATATTTTTGTTTTTTATATTTAGTTCATTTCGCTGCATGAGAATTTCTTTTCTCTGACGTTCGATTCGCAAAAGCATTAAAGCCAAAACAATAAGAAAACCAACAACAATTATAAGACTTGCCGTAATTATACGACGTATATTTTTCTCGTATCTGAGTTGTAGCTCCTTCTGTTCGAGTTGAGCAGTTTTTTGTGCAATCTCCATTTGACGCTGCATCGCTATTTTTTCGGCAACAAATAACGAATCCTGCGTGAGCTTCAACTCGCCTTTCTTTATTTTTAGCTCAATTTCGGCCATCTGCCTAGCAAGTTGTGCCTTGTTGATTTCTTCGGTACTCATATTTTTGATGAGTTCCATTTCCTGTTGCTTTATTTTTTTATCGGTAGCCGAATAAAGCTCGAAAAACTTGAAAGCATTTTTCGAGTCGCCCGACTTTTCATAACTCTCGGCTAACAGACTATAACATTTCGCTATGTTTTTCAGATTATTCTGTTCCAAAGCCATATTCAAAGCTTCTTTAGCATGCTGTATGGCCAAAGGATAGCTCTCCATGTCGATATCGACGTTCGCCAAATTTATCAAGGCATTGTATATCTCAGCTTGATTCTTCATAAGTCGCGCATAACGCAGCGCATTTAAAAATGCCTTTTCTGCTTTTTGTAATTTTTCAAGCTCCGAGTATATAAGCCCAAGATTATTGCTTAAGGTAATACAAGCTACTGCATTGTTAGCTTGTTCAAAAATTTCATATGCCTTCTCAAATGCAGATGCAGCCTTTTCTTTTTGTCCCTTATTCCAATAAGCATATCCGGCTTTGTTGTAATATTCGGCCGCTTGCATCATCTTGCCCTGTTGACGATATCCATCGGCCAATATCTCAAAATCGCTAATTGGAGTCTGAAAACTTGTTAAGAAAATCCCTACAATTAAAAACCCTATAAATGTTAAACTTTTCATGTTTAGCATATCGTTTCGTGTACGATAAATTTTTTTTATCTAAAAATTTTACGGGAAATTTTGAAATAAGTTCTAAAATATTCGTAAATATTGTAATCCTATAATTTAGTATATAAGAATTATACAAATTTTAAATTTTACTAAAATTACTAAATTATTTATTACTAAAGCTCTAATAAAGAATCATTTATATTTGATGCAATTGAAATTTGATAAATCAAAATATCAAAAATCGGTTCGCTTAGCAATAAAAGCGCAACAATACTCGACCATCGAAAGGGATATACTAATACCGGGATGTAGTTCAATAAACCCTTCTCAAAATCGTCTAAGAAATTCTAATTACAGTAAAATTAAATTTGTTAAAATGTTTTGACTATAACGATTTTAACAAATTTAATAGTAATTGCTTGCAATAATAATTGATGGCTAGTTAGAGACAAACAAAAAAAGATGTTGCATTAAAGTAAAAAGCCTGAAAAATTATACTTAAGAAGTAATCAGAAAAAATTTTGTTTTGCACTCTAATACTTTTGTTAAATTTTATAGTTAAATTTGAATAAAGCAGTTCTAATTTTTTCATTATGAAAAAAATTTTAAAATCCTTATTTGGTTTATTCGTCCTAACGGCGATTATCACACATATTTGGACTGTAATTATCGCTTTTAGCGAAGCGGGCTTCCTTGGGGGTGTAATTACCTTAATTCTCCCTTTTCTTGGAGAAATCTATTGGATGATCAAAATGTTTGGCGAGAATGACACCTATGCTTATATAGCACTAATCCACTTAATATTAGCCATTCCTTTTTCTATGTTTAGACGTTAAGCTAGTTTGAGTATCACCACATAACGTACCTTTAACTATCCCTCAATGAGGGTCTACTAAATTAATCAAGTGCTTTGCTCCTCGCAAAAGAGAGTTACTTGACGTGGTACATTGTCGTTATAAATTGCAAATTATTATCCTACATTTTATGAAACTCCTGTATACAATAATGTTTTTGGCATACATAAATGTTTTGTTTGCTCAAAAGATTGAAGTTTTCGGAGGTGCTTGTTATAATATTTTTCACGACTACAACAAAAACGAAGGTCACTATATGTCGTCCTACAAATCGGAATTTGGATATTCGTCAGGGTTTGGGATAGATAGTATAACGATTGATAAGATACCGTTTAGATTTACTTTACAACTCGACAAATATGGTGGCAAAATAGATGTAAGTGATGGTGGGTTAGGAGGAGGATATAAAACTGTTGCCACTGTAGATAAATTAATAATTTCGTTAGGTATTTTCCCTGTAAATTTGATGATTTTTAAAAAAATTGAAATTAACATAGGGTTAATAATTTCAAGATTAATCGATGAAACATTTATCGGCACATCAAGTGGCTGGATGTTAAATCAACCAAGTTGGAGCTATAATTTACATGACATATATGATCGTTTCAGCTCATCAACTTACACTGGATTACAAGGACGGATAGCATGCGATTTCAAAGCATTTAAGTCGGTATGGATAACCCCCCAGTATTTTTATTACTACGGTATATCGGACGAATTTACAAAACTAGATACCAAATCAAAGAGACATTATATTGGCATAGGAATTAAAAAAAGAATTAAATGAAATTTCGATAAAGTCTTACAACCTCTTACAAATTTTCTATTTAAACCAATAGGTTTCGACAAAAATAACGTTGATACAGAGTTTGCAAACATCTGTAATTAAGGTGGCCTAAAAATTAACGAGGTGTCAATAGAATAATTAATGCTCCTATAATACAAATTATAGCTCCAATAATATCCCATTTATCGGCCGTAATGCCTTCGACAAGGTAGAGCCATAGGAAGCTTGCTGCAATATAAATACCTCCGTAAACCGCATAGGCGCGTCCTGCAAACGATACATTTACTTTTGTTAATAAAAAAGCAAAAATAATTAACGAAACTACACCTGCCATTACCCACCAGAAGGACTTATGAAGTCGGAAGTAAAGCCAGAAAGCATAACAACCAAATATTTCGAAAAAGGCGGCAGAGATAAAAATCAAAACATCTCTCACAGTTCAAGAATTAGATGTCTATCACCTTCAAATTCATTTTATCTGCATAAGGTTGCTTTACGCCAAGCAAATTAAGAAGCCGTATATCGTTATTTTCGGAAGGATTTGGAGCAGTAAGCAATTTATCGCCAACAAAAATAGCATTGGCCCCGGCCATAAAGCAAAGCGCCTGCGCCTCATCGTTGAGCTGAATACGCCCTGCAGCCAGTTCAATATGCGTAGTTGGCATAACCACTCTAACTGTTGCTATTACTCGCACCAATTCCCATGTCGATACGGGTTTATTTTGTTCCAACGGAGTTCCCTCGATAGGCATTAAGGCATTAATGGGTATAGTAAAGGGATGTTTTGGCAGAGTGGCCAAAGTATGTATCATGCTAATCCGATCCTTTTCGCTTTCGCCTAAACCAATTATACCCCCACAGCAATGGGGAATACCCGCTTCGATCAGCCGATAAATTGTCTCAAGTCGACTTTTAAAGGTACGTGTTGTAATAATTTTGGGATAGAAATTTTCGGAGGTATCGATATTATGATTGTAGGCCGTAATACCTACCTCAGCCAGTTGCTTTGCCTGATCGGCCGATATTTTACCCATGGTAAGGCATACCTTCATTCCCATATTTTTGATAATCCTTATTACCTCCAAAATTTCGTCGAATTTATTGGGTGGCAGCTGACGCCAAGCAGCACTCAGACAAACTCGAGGTATTCCTTTCGATTTAAGTTCTTTTGCTCGAGCAATTATCTCCTCTTTTGACATTTCCTGAGGTTCATCTACATGGGTTGCATATCGAGCCGATTGTGCACAATATGCACAATCTTCTGGACAACCTCCCGTTTTGATCGAAATCAATGTACTGAGCTCTATTTCTCTATAACTATGATAACGTCTATGGATATTAGCCGCATAAGCAATTAGCTCTAAAAGTGGTGTATGATATATAGTCCCAATTTCTTCTATTGTCCAATCATTTCTAATCATATCCATCGGGGTTCTATTTAAATTTGTAATAAACACAAAGCGAAATCACATTGTTGTATTGTCCGTAGGTACTCCAAATTGTAAGATTTCCGGGTAGCTGACTCACCGGAAAAAGGGAATACGAAAAACGTAAATTGAGCTCAAAATTTTTGTTTAGCGGATATATAAGCCCCACCAGCGCATTTGTTTCTATTTTATTCATGGGTTGAAGGGCATCGGTAACCCCATTACCAATGTTTACCGTAGCTCTTGCTAAGTATGCAATAGAAAAACCGGCTTCAGCCATTAGATTTTCGGATAAAGCATAACTTACAACTAAAGGTAATTCGACATAATAAAGGGTTTTACGGTAGTAAGGATAATTTTCGGTGGCTTTATTGCTTGCTGCCCCCTTCATGGTATATTTAAGCTCGGCACGGTAATTCCACTTTTGGCCAACATTGCGTCCTACCCAAACTCCAGCTGTCAACCCCAGCTTATTATATCCTCCTAGCATATCCCCATCCATTTGCGAAGCAGTTAACCCCGCAAGAGGTCCGCCTTCGAAATTTTGAGCAGGTACTTTATTTGAAAAAAAATGAAAGATAAAGATGAGATATATCGCAAAAATCTTTCTCATTCGATGGATAATTGATAGCGCTCCATAAGCTTAGTTTTGAGTATCTCCATACCCTTACTAGCTACATCTTGAATAAAAACAATGTTTTTGGAATTTCTAATGGGAAGAGGTTTGGGATCGATGACATAAATAGCAGCATCATCACGGACATAATCGATAAGTCCTGCCGCAGGGTAAACTACCAAAGAAGTACCTATCACGACAAATATATCGGCCGAACTGGCAATAGCAACCGCTTCGGTAAATGCAGGAACCGATTCGCCGAACCATACAATATTGGGGCGCAGCTGACCTCCTTTTGGACACAAATCTCCCAGTTTTATATCTTTATAACCGATGTCTATAACATAATTTGGATCTTTAGTACTTCGGGCTTTTGTTAGTTCGCCATGCAGGTGCAAAATATGCTTGCTACCCGCCTTCTCATGTAGATCGTCGACATTTTGAGTGATAATACTTACCTTAAAATATTTCTCTAGTTCGACCAATCCCAAATGCGCCGCATTGGGTTTTGCTTCGCGCAGCTGCCGGCGTCGCTGATTGTAAAACTCGAGAACTAATTGCTTATTTTTTAACCATCCCTCATAGCTTGCTACCTCCATGACATTATAGTTCTCCCACATGCCGTCGTTGTCCCGAAAAGTTTTTAACCCGCTTTCTGCACTTATCCCAGCTCCCGTCAGTGCTACCAGATGTTTCATAAATTTCTATTGCTCCTGTGTTTATAATTTTTGATCTCGTAAAAAAGTAATTGGTTCAATATCCCTTTGCTTTGCTGTAAAATTATTTCAGGTATCATTCTATCAAAAATATTATATTATTTAAATTTTAATGCAATTTCGACATAAAAAATAACCTAAATTTTTAGTAAATAAAAATTGAAGCGTCCCTAAACAAAATACAATCGTTCTAAAAATTAATTCTTTGAAAAAAATAATGTTGCCTTTAAACCAACAAGCAATAATTAGCTAAACCCATACTGACTTCTAAAAAACTTTGTCCTGAATTAAAGGAATAATCATTATTTTTGAAATGTCTATATAACTTAAGTAGCTCCAATTTAAAAGTGATATGAAACAATATTGTAGATTTTTTATTCTAATTTAAAAAATGGAACCTATTCTTATGATTAACCTTAAACAACTAATTCTTTTGATTGTTACAGGATTAGTGGCAGGTTTTGTGTCGGGTACATTGGGTGTAGGCGGTGCTATTATTATTGTGCCATTTTTAGTTTATCTGCTTGGCATGCATCAACACGAAGCTCAAGGGACAAGCTTACTTGTATTAGTTTTACCCGTTGGTATTTTCGCTTTGCTAAATTATGCTAAAAGTGGATATGTCAACTATAAATTTGCCTTTGTTCTTGTTATAATGTTTGTCATTGGCAGCTATTTTGGCTCAAAGTTTGCTATTTCTTTGCCCGAAAAAACTTTGCAAAAAATTTTTGCATTGTTACTTTTGGCTGTAGCTATCAAAATATTAACCGGAAAATAAATTTTTTATGGTCAAACACATTGTATCCTGGCAGCTGAAATCTACATTCTCAGAAAGCGAGAAACAGGAAAAACTTTTGCTCATGAAAAATTCGCTGGAAGAATTACCTAAAAAAATTTCCTTTATTCGCACCCTCGAAGTCGGAATTAACGATCCTCAGATCGATCCAAATAATCACGATATCTGTCTGATAGTAACTTTTGAGTCAGCTCACGACCTAGAGAAGTATCAAAATCACCCGGAACATTTGAAAGTTAAAGAATTAGTGAAATCGTTAGCTCAATCTCGAGCCTGCGTGGATTACAATTTTTAATAAATTTTTATACGAATATGGGTAACCTTTTTTTGATAAAGTATATTCGCTAAATATTTGTTATGCATCCACTTATAGTTTCCATTCTAGTTGCTACCTTATGTTTTTCAATCTATTTTTTTCTTTTTTATGAAAACCACATATGGGGCCGTTGGTTAGGAGCCGATTCTTCGGGTTACGGACGAATTATACTCATGCGTTTGGCTGGTTTTTTTATTTTTTTAATTCCCTACCTCTTCTCAACCGATTACTTGCATAAACCTCTACAGCAAATTAATTTTTCCACCCTATTTATTTTATGCTTTATTTGCGCTATTTTACTGATAGTCATTAATTATTTTGCAGCTCGTACCCCCTCAAATCTTGCTCATTATCCTCAAATACGCAAAACAAAATGGAATTTCACAGATATTATCATTAGTTCAACTACATGGATACTCTATCTAATAGGATACGAATTTTTGTTCAGAGGGTACTTGTTTTTCAGTACGCTCCAGCATTTCGATTTAGTTTCGTCGGTAGGTTTAAACGTTGCCATCTATATGTTAGTACATATTCCAAAAGGGTACAAAGAAACATTTGGTTCAATTCCTATGGGAATTGTTTTATGCTACATTACATACTACAGCGGTAGTGTCTGGCCTGCAGTAATAATCCATAGCATGTTGGCTCTTTCAAACGAATGGTTTTCTATCTACTATTTAACTCGACAATCAAAAAAAGTATGAAGGTATTTGTAACCGGAGGTACAGGCTTTATCGGTGAAAAATTAATCCGACATTTATTGAATAAAGGTTTTGAAGTTAATGCGCTTTATCGTTCAGAAAAAAAGAAAAATCAACTCGGACTGGTACAAGTAAACTGGATTCAAGGCGATATTACCGACGAATCGTGCTTAAATAGAGGTATGGAGGGTTGTGATGCTGTTTTTCATGTTGCAGCTTATGCTGTTGCATGGGAAGAGCACCCAGGAGATTTCAGAAAATATAATGTCCAGGGTACGGTAAACGTAATGAATGCTGCTCTCAATAATAAAATAAAAAAAGTTGTTTTCACCTCAACCGCCGGAATTTTTGGACCCTCTTTTCATGGAACAATAAACGAAAAAAGCGTTTCCCCTATCCCCCATTTCACAGGTTACGAACGTTCTAAAGCCGAAGCTGAATATGTAATTATTAACGAATACATTAAAAAAAAGGGGTTAAACGTGGTAATTGTTAACCCTACCCGAGTTTTTGGACCTGGCGCTTTAAATCAAAGCAATTCAACAACCTTGATGATTAAAAAATATATCGAAGGTAAATGGCATTTTTTGCCTGGTGATGGTCGGGCTATTGGCAATTACGCTTTTATCGACGATGTAGTGGAAGGTCATTTACAAGCTTTGGAAAAAGGCAGAACTGGCGAAAACTATATCCTGGGGGGCGAAAACATTTCTTATCAAAAGTTTTTTGATATTGTTAGTCAAGTATCGAACAAGAAATACAGGTTAATACCTATACCTGTCACTTTAATGCTTGGAGTAGCCTATTGTTTTGTTGGGCTAAATAAAATATATTCTCGTTTTCTTCCCCCGATTACCCCGGCTCACGTGAGTAAATTTAGCTATAACTGGGAAACATCCTGTAATAAGGCCATTAACGAGCTTGGATATAAAATCACCCCTTTTGAACAAGCCGTGAAGAAAACTGTTTTATATTTTAAACAAATTTAATGACCCATTTAATTGATTTCTTATTTCAAATTAGCTGGTTACCTGTTGTAATTATAACCATCTTCTCACTTGTATTAGATGCTCTTTGGCATTCTTCTATTTTCTTTGGTAAAATAGGGTTAAATGAAATTGATTGTTCATCGAATAGGCAACCCCAAAATTTATAGTTATGAAACAAAAAATTCTTTTCGTTATTAGCTTGCTCGTAGGTTTACTTTTTATTAATGCAGGTTTGAACAAAATTTTTAATTATATACCTCCTCCATCAAACCTTCCCGAAAAACTTCAAAATCTTAACAACGCCATGGAACAAATAGGATGGCTTATCCCCATGGTGGCATCGGCCGAAATTGTAGGTGGTTTACTTTTTATTTTCAAACGTTCGCGAGCAATAGGGGCTATTGTCCTATTTCCGGTTATTATCGGTATTTTGCTTACTCATTTAACGGCCGAACCTTCGGGATTACCTCTTGCATTATTTCTCTTAGCCATTAATTCATGGGTAATTATTGAAAACAGAAAAAAATTTTTAAATCTTCTACAGTAAAATTGCACTATTTGATCTTTTTACATCTACATTGAAAGTTTAGCTAATTATTTTATAATTTTTGTTGGAAATAAAAAATATTCTAACTATTTCTTACTTTTTTCATTAATTAAATAACGTCGAGTTTACGATTTAACTAATTACCTTTATGAAAAAAACCATCATTGCTTTAGCGCTATTAATACTAACTTTCTCCATTTTCAATTTTTACGAGAAAAATTCTTTTAACATTTACATTAAAAAAACTAATAAAGAGAAAATTATGAATATTCCAATCAACAAAGATGCTCCTGTAAAATCCAAGAATCAAATTGAAATAAAAGCACCAATTAAAACTGTTTGGAAAGTGCTAACTGACATTAAGAGATGGCCTAAATGGCAAAAAGCTGTTACTAAAACTGAAATTATTGGTAATATTGAAGAAGGTAAAGCTTTCTATTGGAAGGCTGACGGCTTATCTTTTAGATCAAAAATTCATACAATAAAACCTTATTTAGCGTTTGGTTGGACTGGTACGACTATCGGTGCAAGTGCTATACACAATTGGACTTTTATTGAAAAAGACAATCAAACAATTGTGGTTGTCGAAGAAAGTCTTCAGGGAATTTTCCCCCAATTATTTAAAAAATATTTTCAGAAAAACCTAGATAATGGTGTTTTGAAAAATTTACAGGAACTTAAAGAATATTGCGAATCAAATATGAATTAACATCTTTAAATTTGAAACATCTGTTGCATGAAATCCGGTGATTTGGGTTTATTTTCAAAGTCATATATAATTAATAATTTATTGATCAACTACTTAATAATCATTGTTATAATTATTCCGTCTTTTCGCACTCATACTGTTTAAAAAGAAAAAAATTAAATGAAAAAATAACTTTAAATAAAATATTATTTTCCTTTATTTTTGCTTTAAAACAAATGCAATGATTGAGATAAAAAAAATCAATGTTCTTTCTTTAGCTAAAATTATTGCCTTAGTTTGGATTTTTTTTGGTTTTATCCTGGGTATAGGTGTAGGTCTATTAAGTTTTGTTTTTGGAAATATTATTGGTGGAACCTTGTTGACACTTGCACCATGGCCAAGTGCTTGGCTTGGAATTGGAGGCTTTATTTTAGTTCCCGTAATCCTCGGATTAATAGGATTTATAACAGGATTGCTCACCGGGTGGTTCTATAACCTACTGTCGTGGTGGGTAGGTGGTATTCAAATAGAGTTAGATTCAGACGAAAACGATTAAAACGGACGAATACCAATAATTTCCCTCACTTCACGTAAAGTCTTAGCTGCGCTTGCTCTTGCTTTTTCTCTACCCAAATTTACAACTTTCCGTATTACTTCTTCGTTGTTCATATAATAGGAAATACGCTCTCGAATCGGCTCAAGTGCCCGATTGATATCGGCAGCTAATTGCTTTTTGAGTTCGCCATAACGGATAGTACAATCGGCATATTGTTTTCTAAAATGCTCAACCGTGTCGGGACTCGATACCACTTCAAGGATAGTAAATAAATTTTGAATAGGTTCGGGCATTTTCTGATTTTTTTCGGTTGGCCCTGTGTCGGTCACAGCTCTCATGACTTTTTTCTCAACCGTCTTAGCATCATCCGACAAGTAAATACCGTTACCTTCGGATTTACCCATTTTCCCGCTCCCATCAAGTCCGGGTATCTTTATCAGATTTTTACCAAAATTAAATGCAGTAGGTAATGGAAAATAGTCAACTCCATAAAGATTATTGAAACGGCTGGCAAAATTGCGTGTCATCTCAAGATGCTGTTCCTGATCTTTTCCTACTGGTACCTTATTAGCTTTATGAATAAGTATGTCGGCAGCCATGAGTACAGGATAAGTTAGTAATCCGGCATTCACATTGTCGGGCTGCTGTCGGACCTTATCCTTAAAAGAGGTTGTTCGTTCGAGTTCTCCTTTGTATGCCAACATATTTAGAATAAGATATAATTCGAAAGTTTCTGGCACGTCGCTTTGTATGTATACGGTGGCAATTTCGGGATCAATCCCACATGCCAAGTACTCACATAGTACCTGTTTAACATTGGCCTTCCAATCATCTGGTTTGGGATGAGTTGTTAGTGAATGATAGTCGGCAATAAAAAAATAGCATTGATAATCGTGCTGCATTTTAACAAAATTACGAACAGCACCATAGTAATTACCTAAATGTAATCGTCCAGTTGAGCGTATTCCACTAAGAACTATTTCCATTGCTAAAAAAATTTTCCTGCAAATCTAATAAGTTTTCGCTGTGAAAAAACGTATGGATGGTTTTTCTCGTTTCAAGGCTAAGCAAAAATTATTTAGCTTTGCAAAAACTAGCTATATGCACAAAGAAGAATCTACACGTCAACAAAAGGTAGGACGCTTAATTCAGCGCGAACTGGCCATATATTTCCAACGCGAACAGTCCACCATTTGTCTGGGCTCAATGGTTACAGTGACGGTGGTTCGTGTTACTCCCGATCTGAGCATTGCCCGAATTTACCTGAGTATCTTCCCCCCTCAGCGAACAAAAGAAACGCTCGACTCCATTAATATACATAATAAAGCCATTCGTTATTATTTAGGCACACAAGTGAGAAATCAACTACGTATTATCCCTGAACTCGAATTTTTTATCGACGATAGCCTCGATTACTTTGAAAAAATTGATAAACTCCTAAAAAAACCCTAAAAAATGAAGTACGAACCTATTAAAGCAAGCATTGGTAATGTTTTTAACAAACATCCTCAATTGCGTATTCTTCTGTACAAACTGCTTAATATTTTACTTCTGCGTACTTGGCATATAAAAAAGCAATTGCGTAAGCTGTTTCCGCTTTTGGGTCCTCATGCTAATATTCTCGATGCTGGTTCAGGTTTTGGACAATACAGCTATTTTCTTAGTCGTTTTTCCGATAATTGGAGAATTACCGGTGTCGATATTAACGAAAAACAAGTAAACGATTGCAACCTTTTTTTTAAAAAAATTGGCTATCAACATCGGGTAAACTTCAAAACAGCCGACCTTACAAACTTTAACGAACCCGAACAATACCATCTTATTCTATCGGTAGATGTAATGGAGCACATCGAAGAAGATCAGAAAGTGTTCAAAAACTTTTTCAACTCCCTTCGCGAGGGTGGAATGGTATTAATTTCTACTCCATCCGACAAGGGCGGTAGCGATGCACACTCGCACGACGATGATTCATTTATCGAAGAGCATGTTCGAAACGGATATAGCATCGAAGATATTTCACAAAAATTATATAATGCTGGTTTTAAGCGTGTTGATTGCATGTATCAATACGGTAAACCTGGTTCTTTATCATGGAAACTTTCTATGAAATTTCCTATCATTATGCTAAATAAATCTAAGCTATTGTTTATTGTTTTACCCGTTTACTATTTATTAGTTATGCCAATTTGCTTGATATTGAACTATTTAGATACTATTTTCGAGCATCAAACGGGTACGGGGTTGATTGTTGTTGCTTACAAATAGATTATGCAGTTCGAATGGTTTGTAGCCCTTAAGTTTCTATTTGCTAAAAAACGCCATCAGGCAGTACATTTAATATCCATTATATCCATTGCTGGTATTGCTCTTGGGACTATGGCGCTTATTACCGTTTTGTCGGTATTTAATGGTTTCGATAGCGTGGTTAAATCGATGTTTAATCGTTTCGATCCCGATTTAAAAATAGTCCCTTCAACGGGTAAGTTTTTCCAAATTGATAGTGCATTTTTGTCAACTATACATAATACCGAAGGTGTTGATGATTTTGCTTATGTGATTGAAGAATCGGTACTATTTCAATATGAAGATCGTCAATATGTCGGAGCAATAAAAGGGGTTTCTGAAAATTTCCTTAAAATACACGCGTTTAAAGACAAAATACAGGGTGAAGCAGTATTGAAACGCAAAAACATACCTCATGCAATTGTTGGCATGGGAGTGGCATATTATCTTGCTCTTAATCCCGATTTATATCACCCTCTATGGATTTATCTTCCAAAAAAAGATGCTGATATATACTCAACTCCCGAGGAAGCATTTCAGCGTTTGGCTATTTACCCTTCGGGATTATTTACTATTGAACGCGAAATAGACAATAAATTTGTTATTGTTCCCTACGACTTCGCTTGTAAACTACTTCAGCAACAAAATATAGTTTCCAATATCGAAGTAAAGGTGAAAAAGGGTTATAAAATTGCACAAGTTCAACAGTTGCTGACAAAAAAATTAGGACCCGATTTTGAAGTTTTAGACCATTATCAGCAACAGCAGCTTTTATATAAAATTATGAAGAGCGAAAAATGGGCTGTTTTTTTCATTCTTGTTTTTATTTTATTGGTTGCTTCGCTGAATATGCTCAGTACATTAACCATGACAATAATTGAGAAAAAACAAAATATTCTAATTTTTCATCACCTCGGTGCCAGCTGGAAAAGCATACGCCGAATTTTTCTTTACAATGGTTGGCTAAGCGTTCTACTGGGTAGTAGTATTGGAATAATTGCCGGTCTTATAATATGTCTTATCCAGCAACATTTTGGTATTGTAAAGCTTCAAGGAATGAGTAATTTTGTGATCGAAAGCTATCCAGTTAAAGTACTCCCTTCCGATATCTTTCTAATTCTCGGAACAGTAATTGTCATCGGATGGCTTACCTCTCTATTGCCCATAAAAGCCATTTCGGCCCGTTTGCTGAATCAAAAATAATCCAACGGACTCCTAGTGACTGATTCATAATCAAACTTAAAACCTCACAATAAAGTCATTTAAATTGATATCACTGTCAATACCCATTCGCTTTCGGATTCGGTATCGGCGCGATTCGACACTTCGTAAAGATATATTTAGAAAGCTGGCTATTTCCTTATTCGACATATTCATGCGAATTAGAGCACATAGCTTTAAATCATTGTGTGTGAGGTCGGGAAATGCTTCGGCAAAACGTTTTAAAAAATTATCATGAATAGGATTAAAATGACGTTCAAAATTCTCCCAATTCTTCTCATCATCGAGATCTTGATTTATCGACTTCACTATTTGCGATAACTGACGTTGCAAGGGTGTAGGAGCAGAAGCCATGATTTCGTTTAGCCGATCTCGCAGTTCAATAAATCGTTCATTTTTGTGAATTAAAGATAATGTGGTGCTTTCAAGCTCTTTAATTTTATATTGCAATTCTTGCTGTAGCTTACTACTCTGAAGCTGAGCAATTTCCTTTTCCTTTTCTATCTGTAGTGCCTGTAATTTTTGTTTTTGAAGTAATATTTTCTCGTTGTTTTTCCTAATAAACTGTCGTAGATAGAAGTAAATAATTAAAAAAATTGCTATTGCCAGCAGCAATCTAAACCATATTGTTTTCCAAAAAGGAGGTAAAATCGTAATTTTTAATAAGGTGGGCGATTCATTCCACAATCCATCATTATTAGCTGCTTTAACCATAAAGGTATATTTTCCGGGTTGCAGATGCGAATAGGTAACCGACCTCCGATTGCCAGCAAATATCCAATCTTTGTCAACTCCCTGCAACTGATAAGCGTACAGGTTTTTCTCGGGATGACAATAGTTATTTAAGGCCACATAATCAATAGTTACGGCGTTTTCGTTGTAATTCAAATTTATCGTAGCATATTCAGAACGTCTTTCTACCTTGCTCGCGTCGATAGTTTTGCCAAAAATTTTTATTTCAGTAATATAAACCGATGGAAGCACAGGATTTGTCCGTATACTATCGGGATGAAACACCAAAATGCCATGAATCCCACCAAAAATCAACTGCTCTTGCTGATTTCTAACTACAGCGCCAACACTAAAATTAGTAACAGGAAGACCATCCGTTTTATCATAAATTGCTGCTTTATTTGTCTTGGGTGAATAGTAAATCAGTCCAATATCTGAGCCCATCCATAAATTTCCATATTCATCATCGATAATCGATTTTATTTCACAATTAAGCAAACCTGTCGAAGGTTTTATCTGTTGCACTTTGTCCAATTTTTCATTGTATTTATTTAGCCCACTTGTTGTTCCAATCCATATATTTCGGCGCATATCTTCAGTTACAAATAAAACAGTACTGGAAAACAAACTCGATGTGTCATCGGGATGATGATAATATCTTTTAAAGACCCAACGACCACTTGTATTTTTGGTAGCCACATTCAAACCTACCAACGTACTTATCCAAATTCTCCCTTTACTATCGGCAAAAAGATTGAATATGTTTGGATTGCTTATTTGATCTTCTCCATCTCCCGATCCAATGGTCAATACTTGTCCGCTTTTATGAAGTATATGTAACCCATTACCCCATGTACCTATCCATATGTTGCCATCGGAATCGAAAAGTGTTGAAAAAACATGTTCGAAATTGAATATTTGGCTCAATGGTTTCATTATCGACTTTTGATTCAATACGATAGAAACCCCTCCTCCCCAAGTTCCAAGATATAAAATATTATTCCCAACAGGTGTGATCGACAAAATGGAATTGGAAGAAATTCCTTTACTGACATTAAGATTTTGTAAGGAAAAATTTTTGTAATTCCATTGAAATATTCCATCACCATCCGTTCCAATCAGTAATTGGTCGTCAAAAAAACTACATAAGCTCGTAACAGAGGTTGAACTCAATTTGTCGTTCAACTTTTGAATCTCAAATGGTTGAGGGAATTTTTCGAAGAATCTGTCATATCTATAGAGACCCTTGTTGAATGTAGCTACCCATATAGCTTCCGATTTATCCTCGTACATAGCCCAGATCGAATTGGCCTGAAGAAAATATTCGGGATATCTTACTGTATTCTTGTTCAATAAAGTTTGCGTGCGAGGATAGTAAATATGTAATCCTCCATTTTCAGTTCCTATCCATATATTCCCTTTCGAATCTTCTAAAAGGCATAAAATTGTATGATCTCCTACAGCAAATTTTTCGAAACGGAAATCTTTCAATGGTTTTGATGAAACTCTCCATAAACCTTGCTGATGTGTACCAATCCAAATATTCCCCCTCGTATCGCGCAACATCGAACGAATATTATTATCGGGTAAACTGTGTGGATCAGTAGGAATATTTTTCAGGGTTATTACTTTTTTCGATTGCGGATTATATATAAGCAACCCATACCCAAAAGTTCCTATCCATAAATTCCCCTTTTCATCTTGAACCAAAGTGCTGATATACATGCCCTTGGTTATATCATAACGTTGTATTTTTTTGTCTTTAAGCACTCGGTTTAAACCATTTGCAGTAGCTACCCATACACTTCCGTCGAAGTCTTTCAATAATTTTAATACGGTATTGCTGCTTAAACTTTGCGAATCGACCGATTGATAAACATAAGCTTTAAATTTTTCCGATTGTCTATCGAAATAATTCAGCCCTCCGTCGAAAGTGCCTACCCACAAATTACCCAATGAGTCTTCAACTATATCGGTAACCCAGTTTGCACTAATGTTGCTCGACTGCATCGAATGCGACCTATATTTTTTCATTTCATATCCATCGTAACGGATTAGCCCATTCTTCGATCCCAGCCACATAAAACCAAACTTATCCTGGCAGATACAGGTATAGTTAATTTCTTCAATTCCTTCACCAATACGATAAAACCGAGGGATATCTGAGGCAAATGTCAGAACTTCGGAATAAATTATTGCACATATACATACGAACAGTCGTAGCATGGACATGTTTTTGGGTAAGTAAATATAACCAATTTTTCAAAAAAATGGGGTTGACCCTGTGCTTAGTCAACCCCACACTTCATGAATATAATAACTAAAGCTATCTCTTGATAACTTTATAAACACTGCCATCTACTTCAAAATAGTATAATCCTGTTGGTAAATCACTTAACATTATTCTACTTCCTTTTTCATGTAACGCCTTTACTTTCACAATTCGACCAAAAGCATCGTATATTTTCAGAACGTTTGATTTTCCATTATTTGATATAACTACATGGTCGGTAAATGGATTGGGATAAATACTGATAGCTAAGAATTTACCTTCAGTAGCGGAAGTCTTGGGCGTTACCTCAATAACAACTTCGGTAGAAGCAGTACTATAATTGAGTGTATCGTTTGGTACAAAGGTTACTTTTAGCGTATGATTTCCAGGGGCAAGAATTGTTCCCAAAGCTGGATTATAGTGAAATGTCCCCTGAATATTGGCAGTTGCATTTAGTTGATCTGTTCCAAGAGGTGTCCCTTCGACTATGGAAGCGGGTTTATTCCAGCTAATTACAGGCGTTGCTTTAAGAACTACTAGTTCTACCTCAGCTTCTGCAAATTCGTAATTTATTGTATCCTGTGGAATAAAATTAACCTTAAGCTGATGCTTGCCAGCCGATAAGATGGTATTCAAACTTACAGAGTAATGGAATGTTCCAGTAACATTTAAGCATTGAGCATTTAATTGTGCATTCGAAATAGAAGTACCATATACAATTGCAGAAGGATTATCCCAAACAATCTCCGGTCGAGCTTTTGTTATTGTAAAACTGGCTGTGTCGCTTATGGGTATATAGTTCATTGTGTCTGTAGGTACGAAACCTACTACTACAGTATAGCTGCCGATTGGCAATATGCTATCTGGCGATAAACTAAATGTTATTTTTCCCTCAACCTCAGGAATATATGGCCAGTTCGAAAGCGGCTTTCCATATCCAAAGTTATTTGGTAAATTCCATATTACCGAAGGTTTGGCTTTTTTTACCAGCAGTTCTACCGATTTGCTAACGGTTACTACATTGCTTGTATCGTCGGGTTTAAAAGTTACCGATAAAACGTGTTTGCCTGCATTAAGTAGTGTGCCTAAACTATAATTATAGATATAAGTTCCAACAAATCCTTCAACCGAAGCATTTAGCTGCTGAGTCGATAATCGATTTCCGTATATTATTGCTTCAGGCGAAGTCCATACGATTTCTGGAATTGCTTTTTTTACAACAATTTCGGTACTGTCTTTTACAATCGAATAGTTTAAAGTATCTTCAGGTATAAATTCTACCCTTAGGATATGTTTTCCTGCCGATAGACGAGAGTCACGAGCAGGTGTATATACAAAATTACCGACTACTCCATTAGTAATATAGGCGTTAAGCTGTTTATCACCAAGTTTAGTACCATAAACAATAGTATCGGGTTTTTCCCATTGAACCGAAGGATCGAATTTCTTAACGATCAGCGTAACCGAATCGACAACTTGTGTATAGCTTAACGGATCCGATGGGTAAAACCTTACATAAAGTGTATGTACACCTGCAGAAAGTACTGTCCCCGCGGAAGGGTAGTATACCATCGATCCCGACACGTTAGTCGTCGCATTTAATTGCAATGAACTTAGTGGGGTACCATACGTGATAGGTAAGGGATTGTTCCACAAAATATCGGGTGTTTGCCGGCTTCGTTCGTAAATTGCAAATTCCCATATTGAGTATCCATAGGGTAAAGTACGAGTAAGCCCTGTTAATCTAATGTACTTGCAATCAGCACTGTCGATATCGTATATCACATCGATACGTGCACCTCCAGGCATATTGGTTTTCTGAGCCAAAGTATACCAATTGGTACTATCAACCGAGCCTTCAATAATATAATCACGTGCGTTAGCAGCTTCCCAGTTGATTCTAAACCCATATATGCGACGAATGGTATCAAATGCAAACATAATCCATTGTGGATCGGAAAATGCGCTTTCCCATCGGGTACCGACATTGTTATCAATAGCTAAACGTGCATTACCCGTAGAAGCATAAGCCTTTGCAACATTATTTATGTTTTGTTCGACAGGCAATACCTCCACTTTGCTCTGAGCAGTAAACGTCTGATTTGTTGCTGTTATGGTGTAAAAACCCGGTTCGTTTGCTATAAACTTTCCTGTAGTGTCTATTTTTGCATCGGTACTATTTACCGACCAAACAGTAGGCTCGACTAAAGGATACGGATCATTGTTCTGATCGATACCTACAGCGACAAAATTGATTACTGTCCCAAAAGTAACTTGTACAGAAGAGGGAAGAATTTTAAGTCCGCTCAACACAGGGACAGACACTTGATACACCTCAATCTCCCAAATAGAATAACCGTAATTTAGGTTTCTAACAGTACCATTAATTTTAAGATATCGGTAATTAGCGTTAATATTTTTTAAAGTATCGGTACGATTACCGCCGGGCATGTTTTGTAAAGTTTGAATGATAGTCCAATTTATCCCATCAGTCGAACCTTCGAGAGTGTAATTTTTCGCATTGGCGGCCTCCCATTTGATTACAACTTTTGATACATTGTAGTTAGCCCCTAAATCAAGTGAAATCCACTGTGGGTCGGAAAATGCGCTTTCCCATCGGGTATTAGTATTTCCATCGACAGCAAGTGCTGCGTTACCTGTGCTGGCTGTTGCTGTGATACCCGTAATTTTTTGTCCGAATACGGCAATGGGCATCATGCAGGTTAGTAGCAAATAAATAAGTGTTTTCATAAAGTACGCTTTTTGTCAGTTAGTTAGTTGCGCCAAATTATTTCAACCAACTCCATTTACCATAAAAAGTCGTACTACATTTATACAACACTGCCCCTGATTATACACTGCAAAAGCCAGAAAAAGTGCAACTTAGAGAGAATATTAACAAACTAACTTATAGATAGCGTATTTTAATTACCAAATTACCATGTAGTAAAAAGGGGGGTACCGAAAAATTTTTTGAACATTAACGAAAAATTCTACAGTTATTGGATAATATCTAACACCAAATTATCTATTTGAAAAACATTTTAAATAATACCCAAAATTAGGCATTTTTTCGATAAAATATGAGTATCTGAATTCGATAATTAATTTATAAATTATTAATATACAATTATATATAAATATTATTTAATTCCTTTTTCTTTTCACAATTTTTTTATATTTGCAATAAAGTACCTAATTCATTGTGATATTTATGAATCAAAATAAAATTGTTGACGAAAAAGAAATCTGGAAAGTAATCCCTTACACCGATCATAAATACGAAGTAAGTAATTTTGGACGGGTAAAAAGTTACTGCCAAAACCATACAAAAGGAAAGATTCTAAAACCCTCCAAAATAGGCGGATTTAACGTTGTTAGCTTAAAAGTTGGGGGTAAATCACGACATTTTTTGGTTCATAAACTAGTAGCTGAGGCATTTGTGCCCCGCAATAATCCCGATGACGAAGCAGTAATTCATCTCGACTGGAACAAAACCAATAACTTTTATAAAAATTTGCAATGGGTGAGCAAAAAGGAATGCTATAATCGCATGCATAAAAAACTTCAGGAAGAACGAAAGAAAAAAGGAAAAGTAGTTACTTACTCGAAACTTAAAACCGACGAAGTTGCCCTGATCAAATCAATGCTTGAAAGAGGGGTAAAACAAAAGCTTATTGCTAAAATGTTTTGCGTAAGCGAAATGCAAATTAGCAGGATAAAAAAAGGGGATAATTGGAAAGAAATACCGCCTCTTTCAATGATCACCAACTCTTCGTCAGATCAAGTAGCAGAAAAAACAGAAACATACGAATCAAAATAAAAAAGGGGACTTTACGTCCCCCGTTAATTTTTAGCCAACTACCAGCTTATTTCTTAGCTTTAGCTTTGGCTTCCTGAGCCTTAGCAGCGCTATCAGCAGCAGCTGCAGCAGCGATAGAGTCAGCAATTTTCTGCTGCTGAGCCTGAACAGCTGCGATCGAGTCAGCAATTCTGGTAGAGTCAGCAATTCTTTGAGCTTCTTTTTCAGCGGCGCTAGGACCACAAGCAGCTGCAATTAAAGCAGCAACTACAGATACAACAAATAATTTTTTCATGATTCTTTCATTTTAATTAACACCCCAAATTTAATACTTTTTTAATTCATTTTAATCACTTTTTAATTTTTTTCTTAAAAAAAGCAAAATTTTTTATCTCTGCAACTACTATCTATTTGAAATAGAATAAACAAGGATAATATTTGATTGTATAAAAAATTTAGGGTAAATCCGATAATCTGAATTGTTTAAGCTGTTGGCGATATTTTTTACAATCGCTAACTATCGATTCCAAAAATTCCCAGTAAGCCTTACTATGATTTTTATGCACAGTATGGGCAAGTTCGTGGAGTATTACATAATCGCACATTTCTTGCGGTAAAAAAATGAGCCGATAGTTCAAACTAATAGAATTCTTATAAGAACAACTACCCCACCGACTAATTGCACTACTTAATCGAACTCTCGAATAAATTAAATTGTGTTTTTGGGCCAATTCGTATGTTCTTTGCTGAAGATAAGGCAATGCTTCTTTTTTAAATAAAAACATTAATTTATTATAAACATATTTTTGATAATCAGGAGATTTTAAATTTATTCCGAAATGACATTTATACCCTTCAATTGTTCTTTCGTAGTTAAAAGAATTATTAGGTTGCTGCTGAAAAAATATTTGAACTTTTCCAATGAGTGAGGGTATAATTTGTGAGTCATAAAAGTTGAATTTATACCTTAATTCATTAAACTTATTTATCACCCAATCAATGTTTTTAAATAAAAATTTCTCTCCTTCGTCAAAATTAATTCGATAGGGTATCGTCACACGAACATGACGAGGGGTAACCCTTATTGAAATGCGACGATTGATCCTTGTTTTAACGATGCTTACACAACCTATATCGGGAATTATAATTTGCTTTTTCATTAATGAATAGCTCATCAGGAAAAAAATTAGTTTGAAAATTTTAAGTTTTAATTAAATTATAAATTAATAATTTATTAATTTAAAATTACTTATAGTTATTTATTTCTATAAATAATGTAATCTACTAATTTTTGTAATGAAACATTTGCTTCATTTATAGGATATTGTCTTAATATATTTAAAGCTTTAGTTCTATATTGATCGAGATAATTTTCTGCCTCTGCAATCCCCCCATATTCTACAACAAAAGCTGAAATCTCATCAATAGTATCCTGGGTCTTTTTGTCAAAATTAATCAACCGGACTATATGATTCTTTTTCGAAATTGTTGCATTTTTTAACGCAAGTATAAGAGGTAAAGTAAACTTTTTCTCTTTTATATCATTTCCGATAGGTTTTCCAATCGATCCCTTTTTTTGATAATCGAAAATATCGTCTTTAATTTGAAATGCAATTCCTATTGCTTCTCCGAATTCTCGCATATGGTTCAATATTTCGGGTTGATGGGTTACCGATAGTGCACCTGTCACCGTACTAGCTTTAATTAACGATGCTGTTTTTTTGCTGATTATTCGAAAATAGTTTTCTATGTCTATCACCAACTTTCGCGAAGTCTGCATCTGCAATAGCTCACCCTCGCTCATCTCCCTAACTGCATCCGACACCGTTTCGAGCATGTCGTACTCTTTCTCTTTAACCGAGAGTAAAAGACCGCGTGCAAGAAAATAATCACCAACAAGAACTGCAACTTTTGTTTTCCATATAGCATTGATGCTGAAGTGACTTCGTCTTTCATACGATTCATCGACCACATCGTCGTGTATAAGAGTGGCCGTATGAAGTAATTCGATAAATGCAGCAGCATTATAAGTAGAACGATTGACTTCTCCAAATGTTTTGGCCGTAAGAAATACCAATAGGGGCCTAATTTGCTTGCCCTTGTGGCGGACAGTATAACGAACTATAGTGTCTAACAAGGGAACCGACGAGTCTAAATTCTGTTTGAAGTATGTTTCAAACTTTTCTATATCGGTTATTACAGGTTTTTTAATCTCACTTAATAAATCCATAAAAGACTTTATTGCAATTATTCATAATTATCTGAGCGGTTACTAATTTACTTATAAAATAAAATCCATGCAATAAAGCATGGATTTACGATATTTTGCCAATATGCGATGAATTAACCCTTTAACGCCTCTGCTCCACCAACAATCTCAAGAATTTCTCCGGTTATGGATGCCTGACGAGCCTTGTTGTAATTCAATGTTAATTGTCGCAAAAGTTCAGTGGCATTATCTGTTGCCTTATGCATAGCGGTCATACGGGCCCCATGTTCCGAAGCAACCGAGTCGAGAATTGAACGATAGAACAGGGATTTTAAAAATGCAGGAACTAATTCTGCAATAATTTCCTCCTTCGATGGTTCGAGTATATAATCGTTCTGGTAGGTAATTACTGGCTTTTTAACCTCTTTTTTTCTACTTACTTTCAACGGTAAAAACTGCTCACAAACTAGTTCCTGAACAGCAGCATTTTTGAATTGATTATAGACAATAAGCACTTTATCGTAACTACC
>JAOAFU010000073.1 GCA_026416115.1 Bacteroidales bacterium
GTATACGTACTGTAGTTTATACCGATGCCATTCAAACTTTACTACTACTGCTATCGCTTGTAAGCTGTGTGATAGTAATCGGTAATAAATTGAATCTCGACTTTAGCAGTATGATCTCAACAATTAAAGACAGCGAATACTCTCGAATATTCTTTTTTGACCACTGGCAGGATAAACGTTTCTTTCTAAAGCAATTTCTTAGTGGAGCCTTCATTGCAATAGTAATGACAGGGCTGGATCAGGATTTAATGCAAAAAAATTTAAGTTGTCGTAACATAAAAGAGGCCCAAAAAAACATGATCTGGTACAGCATAGCCCTTGTTCCAGTAAATTTACTCTTTCTATCGTTAGGAGCTTTGTTATATATTTTCAGCGCTAAAACAAACTTTCCTATTCCAGCTTCTGCCGATGATTTATTTCCTTCAATAGCTATGCAATCCTTTATGCCCTCGTATTTTGTGGTAATATTTATTTTAGGTCTGGTATCGGTTACCTACTCCAGCGCCGATTCGGCTTTGACTGCTCTCACTACATCATTTACTATCGATATCTTAAAAGCCCATCAAAAAGGTGAAGCCGTTTTAACCAAAACCCGAAAAATTGTTCATATTGTTATGGCAATCCTATTGGTTGGATTAATTTTATTATTCAAACTCATTAACAATCAAAGTGTAATAAGTGCATTATTCACTGCTGCCGGGTATACATACGGTCCCCTTTTAGGGTTATTTGCGTTTGGTTTAATCACCCAATATAAAATAAAAGACAAATGGGTGCCTTGGGTAGCCGGAGCCTCGCCCCTTCTATGTTTAGCACTTAACTTTATTTTTCCAAACTTTTTTGGTTTCGAAATGCTTATTATAAATGGCGGATTAACATTCGCTGGTTTATGGTTGATACGAGAAAAATAAAAACATTTTAAGTTCAAAGCTTTATAAGTTACATTACATTTGTAAAAAAAATATGGATCGTACATTGCATAAAAAACAACGAGCCCGCTACGTGGTTAGCGATTTTTGTAGTGCAGTATTTGCATGGGCCGTTTTTTTCGTACTCCGTAAAATTATTATTGAAGATATCCCTTTTGATCAATTATCCGAACAAGTTCTTAACAACATTAATTTTTATCTGGGAAGCATAATTGTGGGAGGTTTTTGGATATTTGTATATTCACTCAGTGGGTATTATCATTATATTTTCAAAAAAACACCCGAACGCGATATTTTCAAAACGTTTAAATCGGTTCTGCTTGGTGTTACTATCCTGTTTTTTAGCCTTTTGCTCGACGACGAGGTTCGAAACTATAAAAATTATTATGCTACGTATTCGGTACTGTTTATTTTACAATTTGTATTTACTCTTATCCCACGTCTGTTTATTACCATAAAAAAAGAAAAATCGGTACGCAAAGGCGAACTATACTTCGACACCATAATTATTGGTTGTGGCCCAAGGGCACAAAATATTTATCATGAACTAAAAGACAATCATAACTTCGGAAATAGATTTGTTGGATATATTAAAAATCAGCAATGCTTAAACGATAATCTTAGCCAACATCTTACATGTTTAGGCTCGGTTGAAAATCTTCCCGACATAATAAGTAAATTTAATATCGATGAGATTATTATTGCAATCGAACCTGAAGAACAAAAGGATATTTTGAACATTGTAAGTTGGCTAGGTTATGCCGAAGTTAGTATAAAGGCGATTGCTGGTCTTCATCAAGTACTTAAGGGACATGCCAAGATTACTAACATTATGGGTACCCCACTACTCGAAATTGAGTATGAATTAATGCCCTACTGGCAACAAACTATTAAAAAAATATTAGATGTTGTAGTTTCATTAATGGCTTTAATTGTACTATCGCCTATCATGTTATTCTGTGCTATAGGTATAAAGTTAACCTCAAAAGGTCCTGTATTTTTCAGGCAGGAACGTATAGGGATGAACGGTAAACCTTTTATTTTATATAAGTTTCGAAGTATGTATGTGGATGCAGAGCAACATGGACCACATTTAGCAAACCCCAACGATAACCGCTGCACTCCTTTTGGTCGTTTTCTCCGACGTACAAAGCTCGATGAAATTCCAAATTTTATTAACGTACTCAAAGGAGATATGTCGCTTGTGGGGCCTCGACCTGAACGACAGTATTATATCGATCAAATTATACAGATAGTACCCCAATACAAGCAATTACAAAAAATAAAACCTGGTATTACTTCGCTCGGACAGGTTCGTTTTGGTTATGCTAGTGATATCGAGCAAATGGTTCAACGCTTAAGATTCGACCTACTTTATCTGCAAAACATGTCGTTGTATACCGATTTTCTCATAATATACTACACCATCAAAATCTTATTCAAGGGGCGTCATTTTTAGAAACTTTTAGTCGTTTCTCTCATCGTCTATTTGGGAAATACTTTGCTGAGCATACACTGAGGGTAACATCCCGTATTCTTCCTTAAAGTACTTGGTAAAATATTTTGGATTATTAAATCCAACCTTATACGATATCTCGGCAATAGTAAGCTGGCTACCCTTAAGTAGCTGGGCTGCTCTTTTCAAACGGATAACCCTAATAAATTCTATAGGTGTTTTACCAGTAAGGGAAAGAAGTTTCTTATAAAGATTTACCCGACTCATATTTAACTCGTGACTTAATTCTTCGACCGAAAAGTCGGTATTATCGATATTTTTCTCGACAATTTCTATAGCTTTCTGAATAAACTTCTTGTCGAGCGAGACAACCTCAACGGGGCTTGGCTCTAATTCAATCTGTTTTTGAAACGACTTTCTTAATGCTTCTCGCTGTCGAATTAAGTTGCGAATTCGCGACTCGAGGATCTCGTAAGTAAACGGTTTAGTAATATAATCATCGGCTCCAGCTTCAAAGCCCGAGAGCTTTTGGTCTGTTTCGGTATGTGCGGTAAGCAAAATAACTGGAATATGCGATAGACGTCGGTCGGTTTTTATTTTTTTACATATTTCAATTCCGTTCATCCCCGGTAAAACAATATCTGAAATAACAAGATCGGGGAACAATGAACAGGCTTTCTGGTAACCATCGTTGCCATCACTGGCTTCGTAAACGGTATAACGATGACGTAGATTGTCTTTTAAATAAAATCGAAGATCGTGATTATCCTCAATAATTAGTACCGAAAAAGACTTATGTTGTCGTGTCGGATTGCCGTCCTGAATTTCTTCATCGGAAGAGCTAATATTTTCTTCTACATTAAGCAGGCTTACCTCCGACTCAGTAACAACAGGCAAATTTACAATAAAACAACTACCCTTATCGGGTTCGCTTTCTACTCTTATTGTTCCCTGATGTAACTTTACAAATTCCTTTACTAGAGCTAAACCTATCCCGCTTCCTTGGTTAATGATGTTTCCAGGAGTATCGTGCTGAAAAAACTGTTCAAAGATTTTTTCTTGCTTATCTTCGGGAATACCAATTCCTGTATCTTTTACACTTATCTCGACCCATCCACTATTTTCATTAGCCGAACCATTAGGCTCATAATGCATGTTAACAGAAATTTTTCCACCCTGAGGTGTGAATTTAAAAGCATTCGAAAGCAAATTGTACATAATCTTATCCACCTTATCGGTATCGAAAAACATATGAAGTGAGGCCACATTGGAATGAAAACTATACTGAATATAATGACTATCGGCAATATCTGTAAACGAATACGTTATTTCTTTCACAAAAGCGACAATATCGGCATATCGTGGATGTAATTTAAATTCCTCAACTTCCATTCGTCGTATATCGAGCAGTTGGTTTACCAAACGCAATAAACGTTGGGCATTGCGATGAATTAAAACCAGTTGCGACTTAAGTTCGTTGTCCTTTAAAGTTTTGATAATTTTTTCAAGAGGCGAAATAATGAGTGTTAGAGGAGTACGAAACTCGTGGCTGATATTTGTAAAAAATTTAATCTTCATCATATCGAGTTCGTGCAGTCGTTGGCTTTCTTTGCGGGCATTTTCGATATTAAAGCGCATTCGTGCCCGATCGAGTAAAATTTTTCGAGCAAGTAATAATAAGCCCGCAAGAAATAGCACATAGAATGCTATGGCCCATTGTGTTCGATAGAAAGGAGGCAAGATTTCAATCTCAATAGCAGCCCCTTTATTGTTCCAAATACCATCATCGTTTGAGGCAATAACCCTAAAAACATAACGACCAGGATCAAGATTGGTATATGTTACCTTATACTGCCCTTTATCTGGTGTAAGCCATTGATTATTAAAACCTTCAAGTTTGTATTTGTAAAGATTCTTCTCGGGATGCAAATAATTTAATGCGGCAAATTCGATGGAAAATACGTTCTCTCTATACTTAAGTGAAATTTTCGAGGTTTCGGTGATCGAATTGGTCAAAATTATCCTACGGTTTAATGGTTTATTGACCTCTACATTCTGGTTGAAAATTTGAAAGTTAGTAAAAACTACCGGAGGAATATAAGGATTAGTTCTTATACGAGCAGGATCGAAAATATTAAAACCATTAGTACCACCAAAAAGTATCTCGCCAGATGAAAGTTTAAGGCAGGCTTTTTCGTTAAACTCCTTCCCCTGTAGCCCATCAGACTTATCGTAATTTTGAAATGAAAATTTAATTTTTTTGTCGTCACCTTGGTTTACAGATATGCGTGTTAATCCCGATGGTGTTCCTGCCCAAATATTACCGAAATTATCCTCAACCAGTGTTTGAATAATGTTATCGGCTAAACCGTCGCTACTATAAAAGGTAATGAATTTGTGAGTTTTGGGGTCTAAAATGTTCAATCCTTCACGTGTTCCTGCCCATATTAACCCACGTTTATCAACCAATACACAAATCACATTGTTGTTACTAAGAGAATTGACTTGATTTGGATCATAGAAAAAGTAATCGAATCGTCGGTTTTTTATATCAAGTTTATTAAGCCCAACTGCGGTAGCTATCCACAAATTTTTATTTTTATCTTCTGCCAAACATAAAACGTAATCGGAACTAACTGCATTTCGCATGCTTGAACGAAAATGATAAAACTTACCACTCTCTGCATCAAACAACTCTAAACCCCCACCCAATGTAGCAACCCAGAAATTATCCTCAGAATCAATAAAAATATCCCACACCTTATTGTCGGATATACTGTGGGGTTGATTTGGATTGTGCTGATAATGAGTGAACCGTTTGCCGTCGAATTTAGTTAAACCACCAAAATAGCTTCCTATCCAAAGAATGTTGTTCTTATCGACATATAATTTAACAATTACGTTGCTCGACAAACTATTGGGGTTAGCAGGATCGTGAATATAATGTGTGAAACGTTCTTTTTTTCGATCGAAATAATATAGTCCTCCACTGTTAGTTCCTATCCAGATATTACCATACTTATCTTCGGCAAAGCAGTTAATGTCGTCGAATCCGATACTTGCGGGGTTTGAAGGTTCATGCTTATAATGCCTAAACTTTATCAAATCGGGATGATAATAGTTTAATCCTTTTTTAAAAGTACCTATCCAAATAATTCCTTGATTGTCTTTATACATCGAAGTTACAACATTCTCCGAAAGCGAATTTTCTCTATCGGGGTGATTTAGAATGTATTGAAACGTATTTGTGCTTTTGTTTAAAATATTGATGCCTCCATGATCTGTACCCACCCATATGTAACCCTTGCTTTGTTCAATTACACCTCGAATTAGGTTATTGTTTAAATTTCTTATCGAATGTCCCTGCACATATTTATTAAAGTACTTTTTAGTAGGATTAAATCGCACGAGGCCAGTGGGGGCATCGGTATAAATCCATAGCTCATCATCAGAATCGGCATATAAATAATAAAAATAGTTTTCCTTTCTGTTGTCGACAGGAAGATAAAACCGGCTAATCACACGTCCTGTCGAAGCATTAATTTGTTCGATTATTCCCAGTCGATTGATACTCCAAATGTTACCCTTCGAATCCTGAGTAACCGAAGTAACCAAATTAGAAATTAAGGATAAAGTATCTGATTTCCTATGAAAAAGATGAGTCCACTTCTTCTTCAAGGGCTGATAGTAAATAATTCCCAAGGTATCGGTAAGCATCCACAAGTTTTTCTCACGATCGGAAAAAATAGAAATAAGCTGGTTGAGTAGTGATGGAAAACTCTTCAATTCATTGGGAAGTCTATGTTTAAAGACATCGAGTCGAGGATCATAAATATTAAAGGAATTTCGGGTCCCAATCCAAAAAAGACCATCAGCACCCTGTGTAATACTTATGACAAAATTGTCGGAAATTGAAGTCGAATCACTCGCACTATGTTTATAAACCTTGAAAGTATTTCCATCGTATCGGTTTAAACCCGACATGGTACCTATCCAAATAAATCCGCGAGAGTCCTTAAAAATGCAATTGATGTGATTTTGCGAAAGTCCGTTATTTATGTCTAAACGAGAAAAAAGTATGTTGGATGTTTGGGCTAATATGGCCCCCCCTGCAAAAAAGGATAGCATACATAGAAAGAATCGCATAGAGTGCGAGATTTTTTTTCAAATATGATAAAAATAATGATTTTTACATCGAAAAAAAGACTAAAAAGATTAAATCATAAAATAACCATGAATATCGATCTAGACCTTTATCTCGAGCATCACAGTAGCTGCGAGTTACCGATACTACAAAAAATTTATAGAGAAACCCAAACTCGCTATTTAAACCCACGTATGGCATGTGGTCATATTCAAGGTCTATTACTAACATTTTTAACACGAATGATATCCCCATCGTGCGTTTTAGAGATAGGAACATATACAGGTTATTCGGCAATATGTTTGGCACAAGGGCTAAAATCTGATGGGATACTCTATACTATTGAGATCGACGATGAAATTGCTGAAATAGCTCAGCAATATTTCGATCAGTCGGATTATTCAAAAAATATTCGAATGGTCGTTGGCAATGCAATTGAGGTGATACCACGCTTAAATCGTATGTATGACCTCATTTATATCGACGGGGAAAAGAGAGAGTATCCGCAGTACCTTGACACCTGCCTTCCTTATTTAAAATCAGGAGGTTATCTGATTGCGGACAATGTATTATGGGATGGCAAGGTACTTGACGATAAAACTAATGACAAAGCAACTATGTCTGTTCGTTTGTTTAATGAAAAAATAAAAAACAACCCTTCTCTCGACAAAGTTTTACTTCCTTTAAGAGATGGGTTGTTTTTGTGTCGGAAAAAATAGCTCGATTATTTTCTTGCCAACCTCTTAAAGTCGCTGGCTAAGAAACCATCGGGTTTACTTTTTGATATGTTATGATAGTCGAAATAATAAAATTTCGAATCGGCTGCACCAATCAACATCTTATAGCAACGGGCAACCAGACGGGTACCCTCGGGACCTACTTTGTGAAGAAATACTACATCGGGGTTTCGTTCGTCAATAGCTTTTGCCACTTCTTCACGAGTAACAATTTTAAACCGATAAGGATAAATCTTTTTGATTTTGGCTTCGGTGTTGCAATCGGGTGCCAGTTCGTCTTTAACTACATATAAAATCTTATCCTTAATATTCTTTATGCTATCGTTGTATATCGAAAACATATTGGTTCGAATTAGCTTAGGATTTTTATGGATAAGTTCAACATGTTGTTGCATGAAACGTAAAATGGTTTGCAATTTATAGTTGTAATGATCCTCATCGACCTCGGCATAAGCTACAGGAACGGGACATAGATCAGGCATGTTGGAAACTATCGGCTCGTTTCCTCCAAGAACAAGGCTAAGAAAAATATATTTGGCCAAACTTTTGTCCTTATCGAAACGTACTTGATTAAGCAAAATAAATGAATACTGAGGGTCCATACGTTTTTCTTCAAACTCGCTGTATTTAATAAAATCGTATGGTGTGAGTTTCCATTCTTTTGCCATAAACTCTTTGATTACGTAATTATATTCGGCCATAGGATTGTCTTCCAGAACAACCAGGGTCTTGGTGGTATAAAAGCGCTTAACCTCGTCGGCCGTTGGAACATAATCGGGAGCAAAACTGGTCAAAAAGAACCAACTAAGGAAAATACAGGTGAAGAATATTTGCTTTTTCATAATTTATTAGTTTAAATTAAGTTTTATGCTTGTAGCAATTCATTAGGTGTTATAGATAAAGCTTTTCCAATTATGGGTTCCCAACTACTTTTCAAATATAATTAAAATATTCGAAAAGAATTTTGACAACGCATTACCTTAATTTTAATATTTTTAATACTTTCGTAGTAAAAAGAAGAAAAACTATGTCGTTTTCGGCAAAAATGTTTGAATATCTGTCGTTTGGTGCAGGAAACAATTCAGAAAAAAACCTAAAGTTCAGTTTTACTATTACTAATATTTTTACTGTACTGGCAGGTTTTTTTCTTCTCTTGTTCGATATATTCTCTATAATCGCGCACAACTACT
This sequence comes from Bacteroidales bacterium, assembly GCA_026416115.1. Lineage (GTDB taxonomy): Bacteria > Bacteroidota > Bacteroidia > Bacteroidales > DTGW01 > JAKPGM01. The sequence continues at coordinate 8,457 of JAOAFU010000073.1, forward strand.
TTCATGCTCTTGTGGTAACTATAACCTTAGCGCTATTGTTGGTCAATTTCTTTATGCTGCATCGTACACGCAATTATAAGCTGTCGAATCGTTTTTTAATGGGATTAACTACAATAGTTTATACTTATTTTATAATTTCTGGAGGTGTTGACAAAAGCTATGGCTATCTATGGGTTTTTTCCTATCCCGTTATTAGCATGTTTCTCTTCGGTACACGTAAAGGTACTATTCTTGCATTAGGTTTTATGGCCATAATGGCTGTAGCTATTTTTATCCCAATACCCTTTACACGAATTGAATATCCATTTCCTATAGCTGTTAGAATATTTTCAATCTACTTTTTTATACTTGTTTTGACATTTGCCTACCTTTACTTGAGTGAACAAATTTTTCAGGATGTTAAGCACAATGCTCAGGAGGCTCAAACAGAAGCCAGAAATAAGGATGAGTTTTTATCCAAACTTTCGCATCAAATCCGAACTCCTCTTAATAACATTATGGCTTTATCAGAATATCTTTCTGATACAAAGCTTGATGAGAACCAAAAAGACTTAGTCGAGTCCTTAATCGCTTCTACCAACAACCTTGTTAATGTAGTAAATAGTATTGTAAAAGTTTCGTTACCAGGCATCGAAGATAAAACAACCCAAGTAAATTTCGAGTTGATCTCTACTTTACGAAGTGTAGTTCGAATTTTTGAACAACAACATCCAAACGATGTTTTGCATATATCGCTCGTCGTTGAACAAAAACTGCAACAGTTGAATGTTGTAGGCGATCCAATTCGACTCAAACAAATATTTCTCAACCTGATCGATAATGTTTTAAAATTCCGTCGTTCATCGGGCAATAAAGTTAATCTCTCATTACAGGTTTTAAAAGAAAACTTTAGTCAAGTAGAAATTTCTTTCGAAATTTCTTTTAACTATGATTTACCATCAATTAACTTAACAGAAGAGCGCTGGCTGCTTAGTGATAATATGCTTACAACCCTCAATATAATAAACAGCAATTTTGATATTCTCATAGCAAAAAGGTTAATTGAGTTGGCGGGAAGCAGAATCTTTGCCAGTAAGTCAAATGGCATGACTGTATTAGAATTTAGTTTTAAATTCAAGAAAGCTGAAACGAATATTAGGCCAGTTAATTTACCCAAAACTACGCCGAGTATTGCTGCTACAAAAACTCAGGTTAAGATTGATCTTAAAGATGCTAACGTACTTTTAGTCGAAGACAATCTTATCAATCAGAAAATAGTTTTGCTAAGTCTTAAGCCCATTGTTAGCAATATTGATGTAGCTAATAACGGTAAAGAAGCGCTTGATTTATTTGTAAATAAGAAATATGATATCATCCTAATGGATATTCAAATGCCTGTAATGGATGGTTTGACCGCCACCAAAAAAATAAGAGAATTGGAAGCATCGACCAATACGCACGTGCCCATTATTGCAATAACTGCTAATGCGTTGGCTGGTGATAAAGAAATATGCTTAGCTGCTGGCATGAATGAATATATCAGCAAACCATTTCAAATCGAAACTTTGATTCAGAAAATGAAAGAATTGTTAGAAGTAGATGAATAAGATTTTATTGTTTTTTGCTGAATTAGGCTCTAAAACCTACAATTAATATATCGTCGACCTGTTCCTGATTACCTTTCCATAATTCAAATGTTTCATCAAGAATAAGCTTCTGTTGTTCTAATGGCATACGGTATATATTGAGCAAAAGATGTCTAAAACGTCGGTATTTAAATTTCTTCCCTTCGGGTCCACCAAATTGGTCGGCATACCCATCGGAAAACAGATAAACCATATCATTAGTTTGTAACTGAATGGTATGAGTGATAAATTTAGTCTCTTCATCTCTTGGTTCTATGCCTACAGAAAACCGATTTCCTTTAACCTCAAAAATTTGATTATTTCGCACATAGTACAAAACATGCTCAGCACCAGCAAATAGTAATATATTACTATTCCTATACCAGGTACAAAATGAGATGTCCATTCCATCTTTAAGACTCAGATCGTCCATGCCAGAAAAAACCCTCGAAAATTCTTCGTTCAGTTGGTTAAGAATAGTGGCAGGGTCTTCGATGTCAGTATTCATAAGATTTCTAAGCAGCTCAATGCCCAGAATCGACATAAATGCTCCCGGCACCCCATGTCCTGTACAATCGACTACGGCAAGAAATATTTTATCTTCTTTTTCGTGTATCCAATAAAAATCGCCACTAACAATGTCTCTGGGACGATGATATATAAAAGAATTTGGAAGAATGCGCCTAAAAGTACGCTCCGACGGAAACATGGCCATCTGTATACGCCAAGCGTAATTAATACTATCGGTAATATTTTTATTTTTGAGAGCTAACTCTTCTTTTTGACGATTAATCTCAATCGAAGCAGCATTACGCTCCTGAAGTTCCCTATTTTCGAGGATTAAACGTTTAGTTCGCCAGCGAATGAAGAAAAACACCGAAGCAATAACTACAATTACATAGATTACAATTGCCCAAGTTGTTTTATAAAAAGGAGTTTCGACAATGAGCTTAATAACAAAAGGATTTTTCGACCAAACCTGATCGCTGTTAGAACCCTTTACCAGCAAAATATAATTACCTGGACGTAAACTTGATAATTGAAGATAATTCTTAGTTCCTAAATTAATCCACAAACCTTCTGTCGTTGTACTCGACAATTTGTACATATATTTATTATTGGCAGGATAGGTAAAATCGAGCGCCGAGAAATACAGGTTAAACATTTTAGTACGTGCAGGTATAGTAATCTCCATGCCTGAAAAAATGGAATACAATCGTTTTACACCTACCGATACCAGTTCAATTGCAGTAATTGCAGTATATGGTTCATAAGGATATGGCCGCAACGAATCGGGATAGAAATAGTTAAGTCCATTGACACCACCAAAAAAAATTCGATGATCGTTCGAAACAGCTGCTGAACCTAAATTATACTCATAACCCTGCATACCATCGGCCAGATCGTATGTTGTAAAAATTTCAGTAGCAGTTTCGAAATGAATAATACCTTTATTGGTACTTAACCAAATATTTCCTCTAGGATCGTCAATCATACTGTATATGGTATTATTTGGCAATCCTTCTGCTTCTGTAAACACCTTAAAATCGTCGGTAGTAGAATTGTACAAACACAATCCTGCATTTGTGCCAACCCATAACTGATTGTTTTTGGAAAAAAGTAAAGAATAAACGTTGTTACTGGGAATACTACGAATACTTTTTTTCGGATTTGATAAGTATTTTTTATACTCTTTTGTTTCGATGTTATAACAAATTAAGCCATCATCAGTCCCAATCCAAAGATTTCCTTTATCGTCTGATGCAAAACACCGAACGCTATGTATAGTAGCATTGTACGAATCGGACAGCTGAACGTATGGATGCCATTTCTGATTTTTTCGATCGTACTGATGTAAGCCATATTCCGAACCTATCCAAATTACATCCCTGTTATCGAGATAAAAAGCATAGATTAAGTTATTTTCTAAAAAATTTGTAGCAGGATTGTTTGGACGAACCTTGAAGAGAGTACCCTTTTTCTTATCAAAAGCAAAAATCCCCTTGGATGTACCAAGCCACAATTCATTGTTATTGTATGCAAAAATTGAAAAAATTCCTCCAACAGCTAGTGCTTTAAAATCATAATTTTTGACTGATTGAAGTTTATTATTCTTTGGATTGAGAGCAAATCGTAATAACTCTGCCCTACGAGTACCTATCCATATTTCATTTTTCTGGACAACGTTTATGCTGGTAACATTCAATATCGAATTAGCGTTAGCTTCGGGATAAAGACCAAACTTAAAAGGTTTTAAATCAACTTTTGTAAGACCTTCGTAACTTCCAATCCACAAATTATTTGCTTTGTCCTTAACCATTCTACTTATACCGGTAAGAGGATATGTAATCCCCCGATACTG
>JAOAFU010000077.1 GCA_026416115.1 Bacteroidales bacterium
TTCCATTATAAAAAGCTCGATTTTGTTATTAAAAAATATGGTGCTAAAGCGCTAATAATTGCCCGTACACAGATTTCTTCAGCATTAAAAAATTTAATTGTTGAGAAATGCTTAAAACAAGGGGTAAAAGTAATGTCGGTAAGCGATGTTAAAAGCTGGTTGAATGGTGGCGTCGATTTGCGCAAATTGCGGAATATTCGTATCGAAGACCTGCTCGAACGTGAGCCTATTACACTCGATGTTTCTGAAATTCGTAAGCAACTTAATAATAAAACAATTTTGATCACCGGTGCCGCTGGATCTATCGGCAGTGAAATTGTCCGACAAATTTGTAATTTTAATCCCTATAAAGTTGTTTTGCTCGATCAGGGCGAAACCCCATTACATAACCTTGAGCTAGAACTTGCAGAAAAGTCTCCCGATTTTAAAATCGAGTATGTACTCGGGGATATTACTAATCCAACCAAACTTAAACATATTTTTGAAAGTAACCACATCGACGTCATATATCATGCGGCTGCTTACAAACATGTTCCCATGATGGAACGCCATCCGGCCGAGGCTATTCGAAATAATGTATATGGCACTAAGCTTTTGGCCGATATGGCAATTAAATACAAAGTCACTAAGTTTATCATGATTTCTACCGACAAAGCTGTTAACCCAACCAACGTAATGGGGGCATCGAAGCGTATTGCCGAAATGTACTGCCAGTCGCTCAATGAATTTGGTGTAACTAATTTTATAACAACCCGTTTCGGCAATGTTTTAGGTTCAAATGGTTCTGTTATACCCTTATTTAAAAAACAAATCGAAAATGGCGGGCCTGTAACTGTTACCGACCCTGAAGTCACCCGATATTTTATGACTATCCCCGAAGCTTGTCAGTTGGTTCTCGAAGCAAGTGCAATGGGTAAGGGGGGTGAAATATTTATTTTTGATATGGGCAAATCGGTAAAAATAGTCGATCTGGCAAAAAATATGATTAGACTGGCTGGCCTTATCCCTGGAAAAGATATCGAAATTAAATTTACAGGACTCCGTCCGGGAGAAAAACTTTATGAAGAATTGTTGGCGAAAGAAGAAAATACTATACCTACTTACCATCCCAAAATAATGATTGCGAAAGTTATACCCGATCCTTTCGAGATCGTTGTGCAAAAAGTAAACCGCTTAATTAATCTTGCCGAAACTGCCGATAAAATGGAAATAGTGGCTATGATGAAAGAAATAGTACCCGATTTCAAAAGTCACAATTCGATATATAAAGTACTCGACATCGAGAAAAAAACAAAAGTCCAAGTCCCCATATCCCGAGTCGAAAAGAATTAATTTTATTATCCCTGAACTTTTTCCTTATTTTTGCTGTTTAATAAGCAAAAATATATCCCTTGATCGTGAATAATGATATTATTTCCAAAGTAGAAGGAGCATTGGATAAAATTCGACCATACTTACAGGCCGATGGAGGGGATGTGGTGTTAGTTGAACTTACCTCCGAAAATGTTTTAATTGTCGACTTGATAGGGGCCTGCGAACATTGTCCATTTAGTAAATACACCCTTAAACTAGGTGTTGAGCAAACGATTATGCAGGAGGTGCCCGAAATTAAATCAGTCGTTGTACGTGCCGAATAAGTAATATGCCCCATTACCAATATTTTATTGTTCACAAGCCTTATTTGATGCTTAGCCAATTCACTTTTGGCGAAGGTCAAAGTGGTCTTTCCAACTTAAACTTCAAATTCCCCCCCGATGTCTACCCTGTAGGTCGACTTGATGCCGATAGCGAAGGCCTTCTTTTACTTACAAACGACAAACGATTATATAGTTTTTTATTCGACGAAAAGAACCCCCACCCCCGTACTTACTTAGTTCAGGTTGAAGGTGTGTTTTCCGAACAAGCAAAAGAAAAAATTGAAAAGGGCGTTTTAATAAATCTTAAAGGACATAAATACCTTACCAAACCAGCTAAGGTAGAAATATTGAACGAGGAACCAAATGTACCTCCGAGAGTTCCCCCCATACGTTTTCGTAAGAGCATTCCTACCTCGTGGATCAAAATTACACTATGGGAAGGAAAAAACCGACAGGTACGCCGGATGACAGCGGCCGTAGGTTACCCCACCTTGCGACTTATTCGTATAGCAATAGGGAATATACATTTGGGAGCTCTTCAGCCAGGTGAGGTTAAAGCCATAGATGCTTCGCAAGTGTATGGAATTACTAAATCTAATTTATTTTAATAAATTTATATCTATACTGTTTTGTTTGGGAAATTAGTTTTAAATAATAAACACCAGGTGTTAAATAAGCAACAGAAAGAACTGAGTTATCTAATAATCCTTCTTTTAACACCTTTCCTTCCCTATTTATTAAAATATATCTCCATTTTTCATGTGAGTTTACTTTAAAAAAAAGCCTGTCTTGTGCAGGATTTGGGTAAATTACAGGCTGATGCACATAATTTTTGATGTCTGATGGTAAAAGCGAAATATTCACTTGGGTATATTGGTTTGGTAAAACATTCGACTCTATTATAGTGGTATCATAACCCGATGCAAAAACCTGCAAGAAATATTTGCCGGGTAAAAGCAAACGGTAAAAAATACCATTAATCGAGTCTGTGTTTACCATTGAACTTTCTATGTCGTGATTTAAAATTTTAATTTGAGCAAAAAGAGGACTTCCTGTAATTTTGTCATAAACAAAGCCTTTAATTCCCTGTAAAGCGCTACTTAAAAAAGTAAGTAACGATCGATAGTTCGATTGCCATAGCTGTTCAAGTTCGTTCTCTGGTGTAATAAAATTCTTATCCAGCTCGATAGTAAATTCTCTTCCCTTACAAAAATAGGTGACGTAATCCTGACGTCCTCCGTATACAGGGTACCAAGCATATCCATTAGTAATACCTGCAACGGTGCTATTGCCGACGTAAGTCTGAAAATATCCATTTGTGCCGAATTGAATTGCTGAATCGGCATATTGTTTTGCTACATAGCGAAACCACAGATCGTCGGGATGAAGAGTCGAACGCGAATCCCAAGGATAATTTACAACCTCCTCGCCCGAATGAAAATTGGCCGAAAGAACGAATCGATATTGATGTAGTAAATTGATCATGGCCTGAGTCTCAGGTTGGTAAGCATTGCCATCGGGATGGGGACCCATAACTGGGTCGGGAAAGTTACGATTTAGATCAACCCCGTTGGCATTAAACCTTGTTGCTTGGTATACGTCGGTTGTATCGTAATAAAAACCATCGGGATTTGCAAGAGGATTTATCCAAATGTCGAGACTGTCGGTTAAGAGTTTGACCTGAGTGTTGGTTGTTCGACTCGAGAGGAGAAATTCGATAAAACGTACCATAAGCATCATTCCACCCGTTTCATTGCCATGCATGGTTGAGGTTAACATCACCGATGGTTTCGAAGTCAGTGTATCGGAATTAATTCTTGCAAACCACAAGGGACGATTATTTACACTTTTACCAATACAATAGATTCGACAAGCCTCGGGGTATAAAGTTTGAAGCCGATATAGCATTTGCCTCAACTCTCTCTCGCTCGGATATTTCCAACCTTCCTGAACTCGACTATTTTTAGCACTCTTAAAAGGTAATACAAGTTTGTATGGTATACCTAAAACCTTAAATCTATTCCATTGCGATCGATTTAGAAAAGCTTCAACCGTATCGTTCTTAATCCTAGCAACCGACATCATTTGCGATAAATTGGAGAGAGGAATGTTGTTAGTTTGAGCAAATACAATATGTATTTCATGTCGTGCTTCTAAAATCGAATCGGCAACGTCGGCATTGGCCAGCCATGTCATATGGAGTAATAAAAGTATAACCCATAGCTGGACCAACGTAGGTTTATCCAAAAAGTATTTTAGGTAATTGCTCAATTTTGCTAATATATAGAATCTCCATTTCGCCGACATTTTTTATCATTTTTCTGTTCCCTATGGGTAGCACAAATTTCTGAAAACCAAGCTTTAAGGCTTCAGCTACTCGTTGGTCGACCCGGTAAACAGGTCTGATTTCTCCCGATAAACTAATCTCTCCAGCCATGCAAATTTTTTTTCCAATGGGTAAATCGGCATTGGAAGAAAGAATAGCAGCTGCAATTGCGAGATCGACCGAGGGCTCTTCAATTTTTAAACCCCCAGCTACATTGAGAAATACATCCTTAGCAGCAAGACGAAAACCAGCCCGTTTTTCGAGAACTGCAAGCAACATATTTAACCTACGCAAATCGAAGCCAATTGATGAGCGCTGAGGTGTTCCATAAACAGCCGAACTCACTAGCGATTGTAGCTCAATAAGATACGGACGATTGCCGTTAATTGTAGCCGCTACGGCTATTCCACTAAGATTCTCTTCGCTATGTGAAAGAAAAATTTCTGATGGATTGGGAACTTCGATAAGCCCCTTGCCTTGCATCTCGAAAATACCAATTTCAGAGGTCGATCCAAATCGATTTTTTGTTGTACGAAGAATACGAAATAGATATTGCCTATCGCCCTCGAACTGTAATACGGTATCGACCATGTGTTCGAGAGTTTTCGGACCTGCAAGGCTTCCATCCTTAACAATATGCCCTATAATGAATAGAGGTATTGATCGGCTTTTTGCCAATCGTATTAAACGCGAAGCACATTCGCGTATTTGACTAACACTTCCTGGTGATGATTCGATATATTCGGCAAATAGAGTTTGGATTGAGTCAATGATTACTAAGTTAGGTTGTTCGTTTTCGACAACAGCATGAATAGAATCGATATTGGTTTCGCATAGAATATATAAATTGTCGTGAATATCGCCAAGTCTTTGACCTCTGAGCTTTATTTGTGATGCACTTTCTTCACCAGAGATATAGAGAGTTTTTAGATTTTTAAGGGATATAGCCATCTGTAAAGCCAGCGTTGATTTTCCAATACCTGGCTCACCTCCGAGAAGGACTACAGAACCTGGCACTAATCCTCCACCCAGAACTCTGTTAATTTCATTATTTTGGGTATCGATGCGACTAAAGTCCTGTTCAGAAACAGAGCTTAACGTAATGGCTCTAGAAGTATTAGGAGAGGATATTGTACGTTTTTCGGGCTGTATCGAAATTACTTCTTCAACATAGGTATTCCACTCGTTACAGGAAGGACAACGACCGATCCATTTGGCCGATTCGGCACCACAGCTTTGACATACAAAACGTGTTCGTGTTTTTGCCATTTGAGTTTATTACTCAAGCATTGCCATACATGAACTGCCCCATGGTTGCAAAACTAGCACGAGGATTGACAACCATCACAGGGATCTTGGCGCTATTGGCAATAATATACTGTTCGCGCGAACCAAATATAAAATCAATAAAACTTATGTTCTTTGAAGTAACAATTAGAATGAGATCGGCATTAATCTCCTGGGCAAATTTTATGGTTTCTTTCCCAAATTCACCTTTTGGAGCTGTATGAATTTCGTAATCCAGACTGTTTTGAATCAAGAAGCGAATAGCAAAGTTGAGATTTATATTCACTTTTTTTTGTAATGAGGGATCGGTAACAGGGTATTTAAAAAGATGAACTTTTGAATTAAAGTACTTTCCTAAATAAATTGCCCAGTAAAGTTTTTCTTTGTTTTCGCTTCTAAAATCGATAGGAAAAACAATATTGGAAAGTTTTTCTTCGCTACGTGGAGGAGCTTGAACCACAACAAAAGGTACTTTAGAGCCGAGTAAAACCTTAAAAGCATAACTACCGGTAATTTTTTGAATGCCCTTGATTCCGTGGGTACCCATTATTACCATATTGGCCTTTGTGTCGGATGCATAATTAGAAATTGTGGTAAAAATGGATCCTTCCATTACTTTAGTTTCGGGCCTTAGGCCAAATTTTTCATAGGCCGAATTGGCAATAGCTTCAAGTTCTTTTTCTTTTGCAGGAATATCTTCTTCTTTTTTAACAATATGCAACAATTCTATAGTTTTATCGGTTGTACGTGCTATCCTTTCGGCATGCTCAAGTGCATAGCCTGCAACTGGCGAAAAGTCCCACGGTACAATAATTTTATTCCCGTCTTTTTCTGAATATTTCATCCGAAAGCAATTTGTTTAAATTTTTACTTTTCTTGTCTAAATATTTTCAGTACCTTCGAATTGTTGTTCTAAAATTAAGCCTTAAATTTTAAATTTGTCCAAATATAAACAAAATAATTTTCAAATTTTCAAAGGAACTTCTAACTCAAAAATAAATCCTTTATTGGGGGCACTTTTAATATGATATTTGCCGTTTATCGTTTTTACACGGCTAACTATGTTTAATAAACCTATACTCCCACTTTTGCTTTCTAGATTGTCTTTAATCTCAAAACCTTTACCATCGTCGCAATAATAATAGCAAAGCATATCGCCATTTTCAATAATAGTTAGCTCTATATTTTTAGCATTAGCATGTTTAAGGGTGTTGTTTATCAACTCCTTGGTAATCCGATATATTATAGTCTCGAGATGTGCACCAAACCGCCTATTTTCTAAATTGTGGCGGAAATCGATATGAATAAAGTCGGACTTAAGACCAATATAAGAATTGATAGCAGCTATACACCCATAGTTGTTGAGTATATGGGGACTTAAATCGTTTGAAATTTCTCGCACTGTTTGAATTGCCTCCTTAATAAGATTTTGTACCTGCCCTATGATATAATCCTTTTTCTTTTTATCTTCACTCTCGGCAAGAAGAGAAAGATACATTTTAAGACTCGATAATAAGGGTCCTACCTCATCATGCAAGTTACCAGCAAAACGCTCGCGTTCTTTTTCTTCAGTTGTAATTATAGTTTCGAGCAAACGAATTTCAAAGTTTTTTCTTTCGGTAATATCGAAAAGAATTAAAATGTAACCAGCAATTTCGTTATTAATATCGGTAAATACGGCTTTAGTAAGGATTATATCACGAATATTCCCTTGTGCATCAATAATTTGTTCTTCCATCTTTTGGGTAACTCCGCTCTCAAGTAGTAACTTATCAGCTTCGTCGTAACGCTTAGCATACTCGTAGGGATAAATATCAAAAACAGTTTTACCCATGAGTTCTTCCCTTTTCCTACCGATAAGCTGTTCGAACTCGGAATTACATCCTAAAAACTTGCGGTTTTTGTCTTTGTAAACAACAGGTAAAGGTATAGTTTCCAATAGTGTAGTTAAAAAGTGTATGTTTTCTTGCAACTGCTTTTGCGCATTTTTTAATTCAGTAATATCTCTAATAATTCCAAGAATAAAAATTTCGCTGCCTAAGCTAAGGGTACTTTGGGTTATTTCAACCGGAAAATGCTTGCCGTCTTTTCTAATAAAGATAGTTTCGTAAATTAAAGTCTGTCCGGCCATTAATTTCTCCATATTTTGCTTACGGACCTCAGGATCGAGGCCGATCATAAACTGCTCGATAGGCTTTCCAATAATTTCTTTAGCTTGGTATGCCAGCATCTTTGAAACCATGGGATTGGCAGAAACTATTTTGCCAGCAGTATCGCCCAAAGTGCTAATCAACAAAATTCCATTTGGCGATTTTTCAAAAAGTGCCTTATAGCGCTCTTCATTTTCTTTTATCGCTTGCTCTGCAAGTTTTTTGCGTGTAATGTCTTCAAAAAGAATGCCTATGCAATTATTAGGTAAAGGAAAAGCTTTGTAAGAATAGAAAAAAACCTTTCCATTTTCGGCAAAGTACTTAAACTCTTCATTAGTATACGCCTTACGATTCTGCACCACCAACGATAAAGTCTTTTCGAGCTGATAACCACGAAGTTGAGGGTATATTTCATCAAACTTTTTCCCAACCATTGCATTTAACGAAGAGTTTAGAATTTTTGCTGCAGCTGGATTTGCTTTAACAAGCGTGAGCGTTTTTCCATTTAATTGAAAAACATTTAAAGCTACTTGCATATTTTCAGCAACATCGGAATAAAGTTTTATAGCCTCTTCGTACTGTATTCGTTCAAGCTCGGCTGTTATACGAGCCGAAAATATTTCAAGTATCTGTGCCACTCGCTGTTCCTCCTCTAGGGGTTGTGAGAAAATAGCGGCAATTAGACCTATACATTCTCCAACCGAATTTATTAGAGGAATACCTACATAAGCTTCGGCTTTAGAACTAGTTGTAATATGTTCAAGTCCGGGAAAGAGTTCTTTGGCATGTACTTTATAAATTACAGTGTTTTTTTTAAGAACCAAATTACAGGGTGTATCCTTCGAAGAATAAGAAATATTTCTCTTAACTTTTTTTTGTTCAATTAAAATGGTAGTTCGAACTGTCTGTCGCGACGAAGAAGGCTGTCCAATAAACAGCAGGTCGGGTTGCAATACCTCATAAAGTTTCATCGCAACAGTTTCAATTAGTTTTTCGCCTGTATGAGCTGATATGCCGGCATGAATCTGGTTAATAATATTTTCAAGACTTTTTGCAGCAAATTCTGCTTTTTTCTTATCGGTGACGTCGATAACATAACCATCCCACCATATTAGTCCCTTCTCAACATTTTTATATAAAATGCGTAGGTGAAGCCAGCGAATATCGTCGGGTTTTCTGTAAAACCGTATTTCTTCGTCTAGAATTTTCGAATTTTCAATTGCCATTTTTCGAGCAGCAATCAATCGGGGAATATCGTCGGGATATACTTGATTGAAAAAAAAACCAATACTGGTAAGTATATCTTCGCGCGTAATACCAGTAATATCGAAAATATTGGCACTAGTATAAACCAAAAAATCGGTGTTATCGGGCTTAGTGTATCCTCTGAAAATTGCTCCACCTGGGAGGTTATCGCTAATTGTCCTTAAACGTTGTTCGCTCTCAAATAGTTGCGCCGAGCGTTCCTTTACAAGTTCTTCTAGTTCCTCTTTGTAGCGTCGAAGCTCTTTGTTTATATTTTCTATTTCTTCTGTTCGCTTAGCAACAAGCTGTTCGAGATGATTTTTATAAACAAAAAGTTCTTCTTCTACCTTTCTTCGCTCCGACACCTCCACCATAAGCCGAAAACTTAAATCCTCCAACTCGAAATTTTTCTTAGATAAGTTTTCGATTAGCTGCTGATTCTGGTATTTCAGATGATATGCTTCAAATGCATTCTCGATAGCAATCAAAAGTTCGTTTTTATCCCAGGGTTTGGTAATAAATCGATACACCTGTCCCTTGTTGATTGCCTGCATTGCTGCTTCGGTGTCGGCATAGGCCGTAACTAATATTCGGATAATATCCGGATTCGATACTGCAAGAACCTCAAAAAATTCGGTTCCTAACATATCGGGCATTTTATTATCCGAAAGAACAACTTTTATGGGAAAGTTACGAATAATGTTAAAAGCTTCGAGGGTATTCTGGGCTGTGTAAATAGTAAATTCCTTCCTAAAATTGAAACGAAATCCATCGAGATTTTCTTGTTCGTCATCTACATATAATATAGTTTTTTCCGACTTATCCATCATAGGCTAGCCAATGTAAGAGTTGATAAGCGAAAAAAGTTCCTCCATTTTAAAAGGTTTTGAAATATAATTATTGCAACCTGCCTGAATACTTTCATTTTTATCTGCTTCCATAGCATATGCTGTAACTGCAATGATGGGTATGCTTGCATTCATTTCTTTAATTTTTCTTGTAGCTTGGAAACCATCGAGTTTGGGCAACTTTATATCCATTAATATTAAATCAATTTTTTTCTCGGAACAAATTTGGACGGCTTCTATCCCATTTTTAGCCCATATCAGATTGGCTCTATTATTAAGAAGAGCTTCAAGATACTTATAGTTGGACGTTTCGTCCTCGACTATCAAAATAGTTTTTTCGGGCCAGCTCAAGTGAGCATAATACGAGGAATAATTTTCTCCCAAACTTTCTCTTTGTTTTACAGAATAGGGTATTGTCAGATAAAAAGTAGAACCTTTACCTACTTCCGACTCAAGACTAATATCACCACCCATGAATTGAGCTAATTTTCTGGAAATATAAAGTCCTAAACCGTTACCTCTGTAAAGTGTTTCGCTATCGGTTTCGAGTTTTCTGAAGCGCTCGAAGATAAAATCAAACTTATCGGAGGGGATGCCTATACCGGTATCGCGCACAAAAAATTGAAGCACATTCTGGGCATATTCGAGTTGTCGATAACCAAATTCTATTTTCCCTCGCTCGGTAAACTTTACTGCATTACTTAAAAGGTTTGTAAGAATTTGCTTGAGTCGTAACCTATCGATATACACTTGAAATTTGTCTGAAGCAGCCGGATAAATATACTCGATTTGTAATTGTTTTTCCTTTACCTGTGGATGATTTTGGTACATTATCAAGAGCTCAACCATGAGTTGGTTAATATCCACCTGATTTTCGCGAATACTCACTATACCCGACTCTATTTGTGCGGTATCGAGAATATCTTCTATAATGTTTAGTAAATCGCTGGCACTGCTCTCTATAATTTTTACAAATTCTTTTTTAAGTTCCGGATTTTTAAGATTATCATCTATCAAAAGATTAGAAAAACCAACAATGGCATTTAATGGGGTACGTATCTCGTGACTCATGTTGGCAAGGAAAGACGTTTTTAATTTGTCACTTTCTTCGGCACGCTCTTTTGCTTTTAATAATTCAGCATTTAAATTTTGCAAATGACTAATAAGTTGTAGCTTATCTTTGCGTAGATTATAGGTTTCGAGTGCTCTACGTATAATATTTCTTAATTCATTATTATTCCAAGGTTTTGTTATAAAATGATAGGCTTTCCCTTGGTTAATAGCTTGAAGTATGGTATCGGAATCACTGTAGGCAGTAACGACTATTCGAATAGTTTCGGGCGAAATAGTCATGGCTTTTTCAAGAAATTCAATACCCGACATTTCGGGCATACGTTGATCGGTAAGAACAACCTTAATAGATTGTTTTTGCAAAATTTCGAGCCCTTCACGTGCCGAAGCAGCGACATAAACATCAAAATCGCGATGCAATAAAAATTCGAAACCTTGTAAATTTTCTACTTCATCATCAACATATAGAATTGGTTCTTTGTACGACTCTTCCATACCTTTCTATCGTTTTAGGGTTATTATTTTAGGTTTGTTGGCAATGTTATAACAAATTCACTTCCTTCACCAACTTTACTTTTAACTTCGATATGACCATTGTGTTGCTGAATTATGCCATACGTAATAGATAAACCCAAACCTGTGCCTTTTCCAGCTTCCTTTGTTGTAAAAAATGGTTCAAAAATTTTTTCTTTAACATTTTCGGGAATCCCAACACCGGTATCTTTTATCGAAATGTACATAAATTTCCCATCATTATCGGTATGTGTATTAATAGTAATTGTTCCTTTATCGGGTATAGCCTGAATAGCATTTGATAGAATATTCATAAACACTTGGCTTAACTTACCTGGATAACAATTGATTGAATGAACAAAACCGTATTCTTTTACAATCTCAATTCTATTTTTATACTGATTATGTAGCATTACCAAGGTAGTGTCGATAAGTTCATGAATGTTAGTAAACTTCAATTCATTTTCTTCTACTCTGGCAAATGTTCGTAAACTCTTAACAATTTCGGTAATACGCTCTATACCCGTTTGCATATTGCTCAACAAAACATTTATACCTTGCTGCAGCGTAGGAAAATCAAGTTGAGCCTTTAATCTTTTTATTTCTTCTAATTTAGAAGTGACATTTTCCGGGGTTATAGTTTCGTATAGATAGAATATTTCCAAAAAATCGCTGAGAGTAATTTTTAAACCTTCGAGAGCAGTATTAATGTAATTGACCGGATTGTTTATTTCATGAGCAACTCCGGCTGTGAGTACGCCTAAAGATGCCATTTTTTCGGAATGAATAAGTTGAGCTTGCGTTTTTCGCAACTCTTCGAGAGCTCTTTCGAGTTCACGCTTTTGTTGCTCAAGATTTTCATTTATTTGCTGAAGTTCTTCGCTTTGCTTTTGAATTTCTTCTTGGGCCTTTTTAATATTAGTAATATCCCTAACAATTCGTCCTAAATAACGACGCTTCGGTGTAATGACAGGGAAAATTGTGACAGTTAAATATTTTTGTTTCAACTCTATTGTCTGAAAATATCCCTCGACTGTCATAATTTTAGAATGGTCGAGTGATGAAAAATAATCGATTGTCGATGCTTTAAGCTCTTCGAATTGTTTTTGGGTTTTTCGTTTCTCGGGCAAAAACCGATAATCAAATTCCCATACATAGGTATTAATAACTTCTTCACGCGGAATTTTAAATATCGATTCCATCCCCTTATTCCAATCGACTATTTTACCTTCTTCGTCAATGAGTACAATACCTTCGGTTGATTGTTCAATAAAACTACGGAATTTATTTTCACTTTCTTCGAGCGCTAATTGGGTTTCGATCCTTTTGACAATCTCATCGTTGAGCTTTTCATTTTTAATGGCAAGTTCCTCATTTGTTGCTTTGAGCTCTTCATTTATAGCTACTAATTCGGCGTTGATTAATTCTATTTCTTCAGTACGTTTTTTTACAAGTTGTTCAAGATGGTTACGGTATAGGTCGAGTTGCATTTCGTTTTCTTTTCGCTCTGAGATATCTCGGGCAGTTATAAGTATTCCCCCTATGGCAGGATGATCTGATAAGTCATCGCCTAATACTTCAAGATAAACCCAGTATCCCTTTGCGTGACGTGCTCTTAACTCAGTAGGTTTAAAATCATTTTCTTTTTTCAAAACACCATCGAATTCTTTCAAAGCCACTTCTACGTCGGCTGGATGTAAAATTTCGAGTGCACTTTTACCTATTAAATATCCAGGTTCGTAACCAAAAGTTGCTGAGACGGAAGGAGATTCATAAATGATGGTCAAATTTTTATTAACAATCAGAATAAGATCGGAAAGGTGTTGTACAATTGTGCGAAATTTTTCTTCCGATACGGCCAGTTGTTCTTCTGTCTCTTTTCTTTTTGAAATATCCACAAGCATCCCAAAAAAGTGACGCGAGGGCTCAGGTAAAAAGGTCGATATAATTTTTCCTCGTATTAATGCCCATTTATAACTACCCGCTTTGGTTTTTATTCGACACTCAGCCTCGAATAATGAGGTTTCGCCACGATAATGTCGTTCAAGTTCGGAAGATACTAATGCAAAATCATCGGGATGAATTATTTTTTCCCAAATATTTTTCCGTATTCTAAGCTCGCCTGGTTGATAGTCGAAGATTCTTCCAATACTCATTCCCGGAATATTATCGTCGGATGCCAGATTAATATCCCAGATAAGCGATTGGCTCGACTCAATGGCAAACTCGAGCTGTTGCTGAATGGTAACTAATTCATTCTCTTTA
>JAOAFU010000213.1 GCA_026416115.1 Bacteroidales bacterium
CTGGTCTCGTGGGCTCGGAGATGTGTATAAGAGACAGTTATTATACAGATTCAGCTTAATAGTATTCTTAATATTAAAAACTTCTTTTATAGCAAATACTTTACTATTTACTTTGAGTATAAATTGTGGTATTTGTGCATCAATCATAGCCATGGGTTTGGTGAACTTCAAGGTTATGGCTATTGCATTATCATCTAAAGAGCCTGAAACAAGACGTACTGGCAATCCCTTCGCCATGTTTTTAACCCCATAGGCAGTATCATTCCTGAAAAAACCACTGTCGGCCGATATGATGGTATTGCCCGTATAACTCAAAGTCAGCAGATAATCGGCAAATACCGTATCCGATAGCTGAAAAGCCATTATTGATGAATCGTTGTTTAAGAAGCTACAATTGATAAGAGAAATGTTTTTCTGGCCGTTGAAAGAAGCTTTTAATGTTAAGGAAGATATCTCTCCGGGCAAAAACATTTTTTTGTTGAATCTTGCCACAAGACTATCCCCATTTTCTGTAACAAACAGGTCTACTAATTTTGGGGCCGAACCATAGAGCTGGTTATCAACAGCAGTATCATAAAAAGCGACTAATGCTTTACTATATACCGACTGCACATTACCATTGGTGTATGAAAGGGTTATGTCATTGGATTTAGTAATAGTATTGGTTAAAATTATGGCTAAATGAACCGAATCTGCCAAGACAATTGTATCAATGTTTGCATCAACCCCATCAATTTTTACACTAAAGCCCTCATATTTCGACAAAGGTTTTAGGGGTTTTGTAAAAGAAACCCGAATTTGTTTTGGATTGTCATTCGATACCCACGCCGTTTTGAACTTTGGAACACCAAAACCTAATGAAAACTTCTTGCAAAAATTCCATATTTCTTTGCTTGTATTCACGCCATTGGGATCGATCGAATGCCAATGTCCTACTCCATTCAGACTCAACAAAACAACTTCGACCGAATCGATACCCGGGCCCCAGTAATACTTAGTTCCATTTGACAAAGGTTTGTCGGGCGGATAAGGTTTTGTTACAACTGCATTTGAAGGGCATCCATTACGGGCAATCCATGCATTGAGACAAGCAGACACCCCGCTGTAAGCAACAACATCGTCGGCAGTTCCATGAACATGAATAATGGGTATTGGTCTCGAGCTGTTGGTATTAGTGCCCCACAGCGGATAGCCGCTTACAGGGGCAAAGGCAGCAATTTTATCGGCTATTTTGGTGGCTGCATAATAGGTCATCATGCCACCCATCGAAAAACCCGAAAGGTACACTCTTTCGCGATCGATACCATAACGGTTTACCATTTCATCGATGATAGCCAAAATAAATTCTATATCCCTATTGCCCGAAATGTCCCAGGCATTGTTGATACCGCCAGGGTATACCACTACAAAGTTATTTTCCTTTGCAACCGTCTCCCATTGTGTTTGGTTTTTCTGATAGTTAATATCCTGATTATACCCATGCATGGAAATAAGTAACGGACGCCCGGGTACGATAGTAGAAGGTGCGTACACAAGCATTTTTCGGGTAGTATTACCCACAACAAAGTCCTCTATCTGAGCACTTGTATTGTTTATTAGCAATAATATTGCTATAACTGCTAATAGCTGAGTTTTGAATATTGTTTGGTTCATCATTGTCTTATTTATTAGTTAATAATATCTGAGACATATAAAAAAAGAAGCATTATAAGATTTTTATTTTGATCGTTTTCAAATCTTTCATATCCGAACTATTACCGTAAAAGATTTCATATTCGCCTGCACTGACTTTCATTTGGCGGCTGCTGCGGTCGTAAAATTCGAACGACGAATAGGGTAACTTAATAACAGACTGCCCTGTTTTTCCTGCAGGAACATCAATTCGCTGAAAACCTTTAAGAGTTTTAATTGGTCCATCGGTGTCATTTACTTTACGTATATACACCTGCACTATTTCGGTACCATTGCGTTTGCCAGTATTAGTAACGGGTATTGTTAGCTCAATTGATTCGTTGGCTGTAATTTGTGTTTTGTTAATTTTAGCCTCGCCAATTTTGAAAGTTGTATAGCTCAGGCCAAAACCAAAGGGGAAAAGAGCATCATTCATAAACCGATAGGTACGCCCTTTCATCGAATAGTTTTCGAAGTCGGGCAATTGGTCGGAACTTCTATAGAAAGTTATAGGCAGTTTACCCGAAGGGTTATAATCGCCAAAAATAACATCGGCTATAGCCTGTCCGCCCGATTCGCCTGCATACCACGCCTGTACTATGGCATCGCAGGTTTGAGTTTCGGGCGTTAAAGCAATAGCCGAACCCGAACAATTAATAAAAATAATCTTTTTACCAGCCTGTTTTAATTTTGTTAATAAGTTACGCTGTACCGAAGGCAATTCGATATGGGTACGGTCGCCTCCTTTGAAACCGGGATAATGAACAGGCATTTCTTCACCTTCGAGCTTGCCCGATAACCCTCCAACAAAAATAACAACATCAATGCCTTTTAGCTTATCGATTAATTCAGTAAAATCGACATCCTTTTCCTTACCAAAGTTGAATTCTATATTAGCCTGCCAATTATGTAGCTGAGCATAATGAATTCTAATATGATATTTTTTTCCAGCTTCGACTTTATAATTTATTTTTGAGGGGAGAGTTCGCCAATTGTAACTTTTAACTAATGAAGAGTCGTTGACAAACAACTCAAAATAGCCAGTAGCTCCATAATTGAAAGTTAGTTCCTCGTTTTTCTGTGCGATAAATTCTGTTTCGTATTTGGCCGAAAAGCCTTCGAGTTTAACTCCCGAAGCAAATTCGTGCTGACCTGCTGTGGTCTTTTTTAAAGGTTCAGAAATTTGTTGAATGGCGATAACATCACCACTAAAATCGCGGGTATTCCAATAGGTAGCTTTCAACCCTTTTTTCCCTTCGAAACTACATTCGCCCAAATAACTTTGAGTAACCTTATCTTCTACCAAGTCACAAGCCTTATCGTACATAATTTTATTGGCAGGCAACTTAGAACTAATACCTTCCAAAATGGTAATTGTACGAATAGGGGTACCATTATAGTTTCCCCAAAGCATTACTGCATCGTTGGCATTGGGACCTAAAACGGCTATTTTTTTGACTTTCGATTTGTTCAGCGGCAGAATATTGTTTTTATTTTGTAAAAGCACGATTGATTGCCGTGCCATTTCGAGGGCAAGTTTCCGATGATGATCATTGTTGATAATTGAATATGGAATTTTGGTCCATGGCACTAATTCGTCAGGATCGAAATCGCCCAGTTCGAATCGTCCCTTAAGTACACGCGTAAGGCTCAAGTCAATATCCTCTGTTTTAAGTAGGTCATTTTCAACTGCTTTAGGTAAAGTTTTATAAGGATAATTATCCCACACACACTCTACGTCGGTTCCAGCAAGCACTGCTTTTGAAGCAGCATGAACTGGAGTAGAGGATACCTTATGACTGGTAAAGAAATCGGTAATAGCACCACAATCGGATACCACAATGTACTTATACCCCCACTCATCGCGCAATATACGTTGTAGCAGTCTGCGATTGCCACAGCAAGGCTCGTCATCGAGACGATGATATGCACACATTACCTGACGGACATTTGCTTCCTGAACAAGGGCTTTAAATGCCGGAAGGTATGTCTCGTACAAATCGCGTGGATCGACATTATTGAGATTTATTTCGTGACGGCTCCATTCGGGACCCGAGTGCACTGCATAATGTTTGGCACATGCAAGCAATTTACGGTATTTTGAAGTGTCGGGGCCTTGTAAGCCCTTAACCACTGCTACACCCATCCGTGCCATCAGATATGGATCTTCGCCATATGTTTCCTGTCCTCGTCCCCAGCGAGGGTCGCGGAAGATATTGATATTGGGAGTCCAAACCGACAGACTCAAAAAACGCTTATTCTCCCCGCCTCTTCTAAGATGTTCGTGGTATTTTGCACGTGCTTCGTCCGATACAGCCGAAAATATCTGATATACCAGTTCTTCGTTAAACGATGCCGCCATACCTATGGGTTGCGGGAACACAGTTACACTATCGTTGTTGGCATAACCATGGAGCGCTTCACTCCACCAGTTGAATTTTCTGATGCCTAAACGAGGAACAGCATCGCTCTGATCGCACAACAGAGCAACCTTCTCCTCAAGTGTTAGGCGAGAAATCAGATCTTTTACACGCTCATCCTCGCTTAGCGACGGATTTTGAAATGGAAATTGCTGCCCTTTTACAACAATCGAGAGGCTTGCAAGTAATATTAAAATTATGTTCTTCATTTTGTCTAAGTTTATTCTTTATCCTTTTTTACTTTTTTTTTTCTAATTCCATTTTCGTATGCTGCTATTGTACCCTTAATGTTAAAAAATGAGGTATTTTTTTTATTCTCTAAACAATAGTAATGCAAACTCTTTTAAACTTCTCCTCCAGGTTAGAAATTCGTGAGCTGTATTTGGCGACATGTAGAGCACACAGTTAATACCTGCCTTTTTTAACGATTCGACATTTTCTCTCGGGTCACCCCCTGTAAATTCCTTTCCCCGTTGGATCATCCAGTCAATCTCTTTAGTTCCATAGCTTACAAAAACCAGCTTTACCTTTTCCTTAAATCCAGGTGTTTTATTCACATCGTCCATAGAGATAGTCGCCCCACTAAATAATCCGATATAGGAGAATTTATCAACATTAGCCAGTGTGATGAGCTTAGTTTCCATACTACCCATCGAAAGGCCTGCCATAGCTCTATGTGGCTGATCTGCAATAGTGCGGAAATTCTGGTCGATATAAGGGATTAACTCATCGACAAGAACTGTTTGAAAAGGTTTAATATCGAATTTACGAAGTTCGCCAAAACGAATCTCATTAGTCATCCCGTAAGTCATAACAATGATGAAAGGTTTGATTTTCCCCTCAGCAATTAGGTTGTCCATAATCAGGTTAGCATGTCCCTGGTTACTCCAGGCCGTTTCGTCCTCGCCCCAACCATGTTGGAGGTAAAGGACTGGATACCGTTTTTTTGGATCCTTATCATAATCGGGGGGAGTATAAACAAAAGCCCTGCGAATGGAATTGGTACTTTTCGAAGGGAAGAGTACTTGCTGAACACGACCATGCGGAACATCTTTCAATGCGTAAAAATCCTGATCGGAAGCTGGTACTTCAATTCCACTTTCCCAACGAACTGAACCATAAAAATTCAATGTACCCGGATCATTGAATATTCCTCCATCGACAATAAGGTGATAGTAATGGAACCCCTCATCAAGAGGTTCCGCTGTTGTGCCTGTCCAATATCCGTCGTCCGATTTGAGGAGTATTGTGCCTTCGCGTCCACCTAAAGTAACCTTAACGCTTTTTGCTTCGGGAGCAAAAATACGAAAACGGGCATAACCCTGAGAGTTGACCTGAGGATATTCCTGCCCCGGCTGATTAAGTACAGAAGGTTTAAAATCCTCCTTTATATTTGCCTTTTCATTTTGTGCAAAGCATAAAGAGACAAATAAAGTGAGCATTAAAATTGTTACACAAATATTATTTTTCATTTTTGTATCTTTAATTGCTGGTTATATAAGGTTAATTATTTTTAAACACAAGTTGAGCAAACTGAAAGAATGATCTGCGCCACGTTTGCCATTCGTGAGCTGTATTTTGGGAAACGTAAAAGTGGGCATTCATGCCGGCCTTTTTAATTGCTTCAGTATTTTCCTTAGGATCGCCGCCAAAGTTAAAACGTCGGTCTTCAAGTTCGCGACTACCGTAACCAATAAATACAAGCTTGATCTTTTCTTTAAAAGCAGGATTGTTGTTCAAATCTTCAACGGTAAAACTACCGCCACTAAAAACACCTACATACGAAAATACATCGGGATGCGCAAGAGTGATGATTCGAGTTTGCATGCCACCCATCGAAAGGCCTGCCATAGCGCGATTTTTTGAATCAGACAAGGTACGGTAGTTAGCATCAATCATAGGGATAATATCATTAAGCAGGGTTTTCATAAAATTATCTGCCCAGCCCTTTGGCGGCCATGGTCCACTGGGTCGTTCTCCAGGTTTGGGACGAGGAACACCTTCGGGCCATGTCCAGGTTCCATTATCCATTACAATAATAAAAGGCACCGCTTTAGCTTCTGCTATCAGATTATCCATTATCAGATTTACCTTACCCTGATTGGACCATCCGGTTTCATCCTCTCCGCCACCATGCTGCAAGTAAAGTACAGGATAGCGTTTGTTAACATCCTTATCATAATCGGGTGGAGTATATACATAGCAGCGACGAATGGTATTGTTTGTTTTTGAGAAATACAAATGCTGGCGCACCTGCCCGTGTGGCACGTTTTTTAAGGAATAAAAATCCTGATCTTTGGCGGGCACTTCAATACCACTCCCCCAGCGACTGGCTCCATAAAAATACAGACTGTTAGGATCGGGAACCGCTGCTCCGTCAATCCATAGCTGGTAATAATGAAAACCTTCATCCTGCGGAGCTGATTCGCCCATCCAATAACCACCAGTGTCTTTTACAAGATCATATTTAACAGCGCTTATATCCAATTGTACCCGCTGAGCTTCGGGAGCAAATATTCGTACCCTAACGCGACCTTCGGAATTAACCTGAGGGTATTCCCGTCCCGGCTGGTTGGTAGATGACGGTTTGAAGTCTTCGACTACTGCTTTTTCAGTTTGGGCAAAACACACTCCACTGAAAAACTGAATAGCTATAAAAAAAATAAATTGTTTTTGTTTCATATTTGTTTTTATTTTAGTCGTACCTTCTTGGTTGTAATTTAATGCTTAAAGCAAAATAATTTTCATTTTTTTACCGTCATACTTAATAGCTTTTACAATATTTTTCATCTTTTCCTTTGCATGTCCATCAGTCACTTTGACAATATTAAAAGTCCTTGACTCGAGCATGCCAGGAAAATTTCCTTTTCTATCATCAATAGTTAATGTTTTACTTTGGTCATCCCATTTAAATGTAATCGTTGTAAACATGCCTTTTTCGTAGTTATAATTATCCCCTTCATCTTCGTAAAGGGTAAACTGTCCGTCGGCACCTTCGTAGATTCTGATTTCGAGATTGTCCCATTTTTTCTCAGAAGCATATTGTACTTTAGGGCCAATGGGCAAGATAGTACCGGCTTTGATATATAATGGAATAATATCTATTGGAGTTGCTTTTTTTATTTTCTGCCCCCCCTCTATTTTTCCACCTGTCCAGAAGTCGTACCATTTAGTACCCGAAGGAAGATAAATTTCTTTTTCCTTCACATTGCCATAATCTTCCTTGATATACATTGGTGTGGTAACAGGGCAAACTAGAATTGATTTACCGAACATATATTGGTCGTTAATATCCAGGACAGATCTATCATTTGGAAAATCCATAAATAGTGCCCGCATAATGGTAGAATGGTTGGCAGTTACATCCCAGGCTGTTGAATAAATATAAGGTAATAACAAATAACGTAGGTGAATAAATTTTTCGATAGCATCGTAAATGGGTTCCCCTTTTTTTCCAAACTGATAAATTTCTCTTGGAGCATCGGCTCCGTGCGAACGCATCATAGGACAAAATGTGCCAAACTGCAACCAACGTACATATAATTCGCGATATTCGGGATCTTCAAGTTTTCGGGGGAAGTTCCATAAAAAGAAGCCACCAATGTCGGAGTTCCAATAGGGTATGCCGCATAATGAAAAATTCAGTCCTGCCGATATTTGATTTCGCAAGGCATCCCACGATGCTACCACATCGCCCGACCAGGTGTTGGCACCATAACGCTGCTGACCGGCAAATGCCGAACGAGTAAGTATAAACACGCGTTTACCGGATGTTTCGGCACGCTGGTGCTCGTATACTCCCCCAACTGTCATTAGTGGGTAAGCGTTCCGAACCTTCCTGAAACTGCCCAGGTAGGTTTTATTGTTCAAATCCTCATCTTTAAACTGTAAGTGGTCGGGTTCCGAAGAGTCGATCCACCAACCATCGATACCCAATGAAAAAAGTCCATCTTTTAAGTATCTCCAGTAAATATCACGTGCCAAGGGATTATACGCATCGTAAACTTTTACACCCGAGGGATAATCGAGCCTTGGCGGCCATTTATCTGAACCTGATTCGGGCCATGTAACAAAATCAAGAAGAGCATTAATCTCTTTTAGTTCCTTATATTGTTTGGTTTGAGGTCCAAATGAATTCCATATAGAAATGATGATATGAGCATTCATTTGATGAATGTCGTCTATCATTTTATTAGGATCGTAAAATTCAGCATTCAAAAATTCCATCGCATTCCACAGGTAATTATTTCCCCAATATTGCCAGTCCTGAATTATTCCGTCGAGTGGTACTCCTAAATCACGGTATTTTTTAACTACCCCAACTATCTCGTCCTGACTTTTATAGCGTTCCTTGCTTTGCCAATAACCATAAGTCCAAAGCGGGAACATAGGAACCTTTCCTGTAAGATCTCTCAATTGTGCAATTACCCCATCGGCATTTCCACCGTACATAAAATAGTAATCAACGCAATCGCCTACCTCGGAGTGAAAAGATGTCTCTGCTGTGTTATCGGAAAAAATCGTAGGTGAATAATTATCCCAAAACAACCCATATCCTTTGTTTGAAAGAAAAAAAGGGATATAATCGTCGGTATTCCCCTGAATCATTTTAAGCTTTAGGTTTCGTTGAATCATTTTTCCCTGTTGCTGTTGTCCAAGACCATAAATAGCCTCATCTTGATCAAGGAGAAATGATTGAGAAACGCTATAGGTTTTATCACCAACATCATAAAAATTTACAAAAACACTACCGTTCTCTTTTTCGCGAAGTAGTATATTGCCCTGGGTATTATAAAATGTAATGTTCCCATTGTTGAGGTTAAGACCAATTGCAATATGTTTGCTTTTTACAAGTAGCTCATCTTTGAATTTCTGAATACTAAAATCGATTTTTTGGGGCTTTGCAATAACCGAAAGGCTCTTTTTCTCGAAGGAGGTATTGTTGGGCCACTTTAATACTCGTACTGTGTTTGAATTGAAAAACTGAATTTCTGATTCAATTTTATTAATGGTTGTTCTAACCCCGAATTCGGTTTTAACGTACGATGGATTTTTAGCTTCTGCATACATTGCAAAAACAATTAAAAATAAAAATTGAAGCGCTTTTTTCATCCGAACAAAATTGATTTTTATAGGTCGGATGGAACTCGCATTTTGCTCATTCGTGTTTGTGTCAACCATTTTACATGCTCGTTTCATAGAATCAATGGCTTTCAATTGTTTTAATCACAAACCCCCCAAATGGCAACATTTTAACTTTTAATGATTTTGAAAAATCGATATTTTGCTTAACAAGTATTTTTCCTTCGTCTGCATCAGTAATTAAAAATCCCTTTGTTTTTCTGGCTATAAAAGGAAGTTTTAACTCTATATCACGCACCGAATTTTCACCATTTATCCCGGCTATAAACCAGACGTTTCCTTTTTTCCGGGCAAGAATTACATATTTTCCCGGAAAGCCATCGATAAATTTGACTTCGTCCCAGGTCGATGGCAAAGTACGCATGTATTCTTTTACAAAATCTGCTTGTTTTTCCATTCCTTCGGGCGTTTCGGCAATATGTTGAATCCCGGATGTAAATAAAACGGATAAAGCAATCTCAAAACCATTGGTTGTTCTTCGCTGGATATTGGGTATACCAGAGAAATTGACCGGCGTAAAGTCCATCGGATCAAAAAGATTTCGCGTGAAAGGGAGTATTGTACAATGCCATGGTTGATTATCGGCAAAATATTGGGCAAAAGTTACATATTCTTCGCCTCTAATAGCTTCCATGGTAACCAGGTTGGGATATGTCCTGTGCCATCCTCTTGGATAGGTAGCACCATGAAAATTTACAGCAAGATTGTACTTAGCTGCATCTTTCAAAATGTCAATATAATACTTCATCATCGACTGGCCGTCGCCGCCAAAAAAATCGACCTTAATACCCGCGACACCCATATCTTTTAATTTCTGAAACTCGGCATATCTCGACTCACGGGTAAGTAGTTTGTCTCTTGGAGAAATGGTAGTTGTATTCCAGTCGCCTGCCGAATTGTACCAGAGCAAAATTTTCACATTCTTTGATTTAGCATAATCGACAAGCTCTTGCATTTTATCATAACCTATCTGAGTATCCCACAAGGCATCAATCAGACAATATTTCCAATTCATTTTTGCAGCAAAATCGATATACTGCTTCTGAGTTTCGAATACTGTTGCCTCATCTTTTAAAATAACCCAGCTCCAAGATGCAATTCCAGGCTCCAACCATGAAGAAACGTCATACTGAGCAGGTTTTGCCAAGTCGATTGCAATGTTCGATTCGACTAAACCACCCAGGTTATCAGCAATTGCTATAACCCTCCAGGGTGTTAGCCAGGGTAGAGTCGATTCTGGAAGGTAGGGCTCACTTCCACGTGACTCCTGTGGTTGTGGAAATTGAATTGAATATTCTCCATCCGGGGCAAACTGGCTTAGTCGCGAACCACAATAATTAGTATCTACGGCAGTTTCGGTAATACTTATCCAATATTTACCGAAATTAAAAAGCGCAGGCATTACCCAACCCGCCTGAAATGGTGAAACAGTTCCAACGGGAATATTTATCTGATAATATTCCTCATACGATGGCTGCGTGTAACACCAACCGGTTCGGGCATCGGGACATGGTTGAAGAAAGGCTTTTGCAGAAGTATCGAAACGAAAAGACGTGAACTCCTTATAGATTCTTATACGCTTGTCTTGTTTTTCGGGAAAATAGTATCGGAATGCTACCCCATCGTTAGAAACCTGAAAAATGATTTCAAATGGTTGATAATCTTTATTTTTTAAGTAAAAAATCTTTCTATTGGCTACATAGGTATTATTCAATCGCTTGCCATGCAACAATGTGTATTTATCTGTAACCCATATTTCTTTTGAGACAGAATCAAGATTTAAATGAGTTGAAAAATCGCCAAAACTAGTTGAAACGCCCAACTTCGATTGTTTTATTACTATTGTCCCTGAATGGGATACTAAATAAAGAGCTTCTCCCGACGAGGAAAGAAAAAACTCAACTGTAATTCTTTGATCAGGGCTAAGTATTTTTATATTCTCTGAATAAAGATTATTTAGAAAAATACTTATTGATCCCAAAAGCAATAACCACTTTTTAAATAGAATGTCGACCATTTTAATATATATTTAAGCAAGCGAGATATGCCTTGCGTATTAGTATAAAATCACTTAAATAACAATTGTGCGAAATTGTAAAGATTGTTTCTCCATACGGGCCAGGTATGTCCACCAGGATATTCGCTATAAGTATATTTAATACCTAACTCATCGAATCGCTTGAGCATTATCTGACAATTTTGCCAAGCAATATCTTCTTTTCCTCCCATACCAATCCACAGTAATTTCAGGCTCGAGGAGATATTTTGCTTGTTCTTTATAATAAACTCATATTGCCTTTCTGCAATATCATTTTGCATGGGTATGATCCAACCCGAGCTAAACACTCCAAGATAAGCGAAGATATCTGTATTTCGCATACCAGCGTACAATGTCTGTAATCCGCCCATCGACAAACCGGCAAGTGCCCGATACGGTTGTTCGGTCATTACCCTGTAATTTTCTTCGACAAAAGGGATAACTGCTTCTTTAAGTTCAGCCTCAAAAAGCCTCAGTCCATCTTCTCCAAAAGACTGAATAGGCATATTGCCATCGACCATGACAATAATCATGGGGACTGCCTTTCCTTCGGCTACGAGGTTATCCATTATCAGATCGGTTTTACCCTGCTGTGCCCAACCTCGTTGATCCTCTCCTCCCCCATGAAGAAGGTATAGCACCGGATATTTTTGATCAATATTTTGATCGTATCCGGGTGGTGTATAAAGATAAAAACTTCGCCAGCTACCTGTTATCTTGGAGTAATAACGCTTAATTCGGATATCGCCATGCGGAACATCTTTAACAGCGTAGTAATCATCACCCTTAAATGGCACCTCTATGCCACTAGCCATGCGACCCATACCATAAAAAGTTTCGCTGGTAGGATCGCAAACAGCAACTCCATCGATAATTAGGGAGTAATAGTGAAAACCTTCTGTTAGGGAATCGGTAATAACTTCCCAAACTCCATCTTCGTTTTTTATCATATCGTATTTTTTGTGCAAATCGAGTTGCACTTTTTGAGCTTCGGGGGCCTTAATTCGGAATATAGCTCTTCCGTCGGGTAAAATTTGGGGATAACGGGCACCTCGCACATTGGTTGAAGCTGGAGTTCCGGCAGTGGTATACTTTTTTATGATAGCATTATCTAAAGGTTTGAAAAGTAACTGAGAAAACCAGTAGAGGCTACTCTTCCAAATCTTAAAATCATGTCCGCCTGGTTCGACAAAATAGATGTGAGGGACATTCATTTTAGCAAGATAATCGTGCGTACGTTGACTGATAAAAATAAGATTATCGTTCTCTCCGCACGAAATCCACAGAAGTTTTAGTTTAGTTCTTGCCTCATCGGGATTGGGTATTAGCTTTTCGGGAATTTTTGTATTGGGCGCCGACGAAAAACCTCCTACCCAGGCAAACTTATCGAGATTACCCAAACCAAAATTCAATGCCTGGCCACCCCCCATCGAAAGTCCGGCAATCGCCCTATTCTCTCGGTCTTTGTAAACAGAATACTTTTTTTCGATAAAAGGAACTAAATCATTAAGCAAATCCTTCTCGAAAGTGGCAAAAGCCTGAATTTTTACACTATCAAAAATATTTCCCACAGCTCTGTCATCCTTCATGGCACGACCATTGGGCATTACCACAATCATGGGTACAACCTTGCCCTCGGCAATAAGGTTGTCGAGAATATTCTGAGGTTGGGCCCCATTGAACCACTCCTTTTCATCTCCTCCTATGCCATGAAGCAGATAAAGAACAGGATATTTTTTATTTTTAGAATATAGGGGCGGTAGATAAACTAAGGCCTTACGATATGTCCCCACTGTTTTTGAAAAGTAGGAAATAGTATCTATTTTCCCATGAAAAATATCAGGCCTATGTTCGTCAAAGTTAACAGGTAACTGAAAACTTGTTTGGCCTGCATGTAATAAAAATCTATTAATCGTGGCATTTGCTTCAAAGCGGTAAAAATTTGTAAACCCCATGAAGCAAAAGATCATAAGTACTATTACCCTTACCTTCATGTTCTATGGTTTGATATTGTTCGATGATGTGGCATGTACACCAATTAAAGCACCAGTAAATCCACCAGCCACATTGGTTGAAAGGATATCGCCCGAAACGGAGCCACCCACATTTTCAAAATTATTCCCATCGAACGAATAGCTGAATTCATAATTATCACCATTTGCCTTTACCTGAAGATGTACAGGCATTTTTGATTCGAGTGTCTTGCTGGCAATAATCGATGCTTGACCTTTCTCTGTCCTTTGAAGTACTACAACGTTATTTTTATCTTTTCGGGTAATTCCAAAAACATAATGAAACCGCTCATTCTGATAGCAAACAATACCCGCCAAATCGTTTTCTGAACGTGGACTATAATCCATCGATACCGTGAATGAAAAGCTATTATGCATTTGACGGATAAACAATGTAGACGTAGGTTGTACCTCGTTTATGTTAACAGGAAAGGGTTTAATTTGCATACCATTCTTGACCTTAATCAAGAAATTCTCGCGAGGACCTCTTACCCCAATCCAACGAGGATCGAGATTGGGCGACGTAAAATCTTCGACAATCGTAAAATTGCCGTTAGGCCAGTAACCATCTTTTCCAGTTTTATTAACAACCCCTTTGGGTAATTTAAGTTTAGATTCAATCGGTATAAGTCCATTGATAAAAACAGGGAATTCCCCAGACCAATCGACTGGTAAAATAAAAGTTTCGCGTCCAATATTAACCCTGTCTTTCTCGTTAGGACGAATGGCCAAAAACACTCCATAAAGCTTACCATCGGGGCCTTCGACCAAATCGGCATGTCCAGCCCAATCGACTTTATATGAACGGTGATGGAATAAATATCGTTGAGAAAGAATTGGATTATTTGGTGCTGGTATGTATGGACCTTTGGGATTATCGCTCTTGAAAATTACTTCACTGTGCCAATCGCCTGTACCTCCCTCCGCACACATAAGGTAATACTTACCATAACGTTTGTAGATATGTGGAGCCTCAATCCATATGGGCTTTTTTGTAATATCAACTCCACCGTCTACTATAACTTTATCCGTACCTGGTATTACTTGATCGTTTAGTGTATCGTACTCCCAAATTTTAATCACACGATGTCCTTCGTATAGCGCTTTTTCAGGAGCATCGTTATGCACAACATAGGCTTTACCGTCATCGTCGAAGAACAATGAAGGATCAATACCATCGAATTTGAGCTTAATAGGATCGCTCCAACCTTTAAAAGGATCCTTAGTTTTGACTACAATATTACCAAACCCGCCAGCAAATTGAGTCGTAATCATATAAAAAGTCTGATTATGCGGATTATACCTAATAGTAGGAGCATAGACCCCTGCGGCCATACCCGTATTTTCTACTTTAAGCTGAGAAGGACGTTCAAGAACATGTCCTATCTGCTTCCAATTCACCAGATCTTTAGAATGAAAAATTGGAACACCGGGATTAAATGCAAAAGACGAGGTAACCAAAAAATAGTCATCACCGCGTTTGCAGATACTGGGATCGGGATAGCAGCCCTGAAGGATTGGGTTATAGAACTCATCGTCTTTCAATAAATTTTCGTTGTATACCTTATCGTTACCGCTGTATACAATCTTGTAGATCAACGGTCCATTGTTTTTTTCAGTTTTGTTCGTTTTTTGAGCCGAAACCGAACTAACAATAAATAGCAGCAAAAAAAGCAGAATATCAATTCTATTTAAAGAGAATTTCGCTTTTGATTCTTTTAAATTCTTCATAAACAATTGTTTTTAAAATTTTCATTTAAGTTACATAAGTCCAAAATAGCTCTTCTCCTATGTTTCATTCATCTTTTCGTAATTTTTTCACGATAATCAAATACATATTCACCCAAAACTTAGCACATAAGGCTTATTTTGCATTATTTATGAACCGAACCAGCGAAAGTTTCGAATTTTATGCCTCTGTCTCTAACAACGAGGGTATCGATGAATGAGTAGGTAGAATTATTAAATTCGAGGTTATATGAAAGATATATTACATTACGTTTTTTTCCGCCCCATTCATCAGCATCCTGAACGAATCGACCACTTCCTGAAACGGTATAACTAACACTTGAAGCACCCGTAACAGTACATTCATTGTTATCATTAAAGTTGAGATAAATGCGGAAGGGTAAATCTGTTTTTCCATCGAGTGCTTTGGTTTTTAGATCTAATGAAATCTGATTTAGGCTCTGGCTTTTGCCAAAACACACTTCGTTTTTTTCAACGTATTTTGCGTGATAAATGAGAGTTGTATCAACAGTAGAACCATTTTTTCCTTTAATCATAGTTTTACCTCTTCGAAGATAATAGCCATGCCATGGATTAATGTATTTAACCGCATAGAGGGTGTAATCTTTAGGAACAATAACCCAATCGGAAGATATACGCCTATCAGGATTTAGTTTCTCGGATTTTCCTCTAAGAATTGAGTCTGCTCCCGTGACCGATTTCATAACCAAAGGCAATACATAGCAATTCTGAAGAGATAACGAATCTGTGAAAAAAGCATCTGTTAATTTAAATTCAATACATCCCATCAATTTTCCTTTAGGAATTATAATCTGCATTTTAGAAGGTAATTGATAATAATTTGAAGGTAAAGGAAGAACAGGTAAACCCGTATCGCTGAAATACAAGCTATCGCATAGCGAATTATCAATTTCTACTTCAATTATCCTGTCGACATTATTTTCATAAACACCCCCCATAGTGGCATAAATCTGAATGACATGCTCATTGTCCTTAGTGTTGTCGTAAACATCATCTTCGCCAAGGACAAGAGTTTTTACCGGAGTTTGATAGGAAAAATATACCGCGGTGTATTTATAATCCGGAAACTCCCATTTTTCGTTTTCACAAGAAATAATAATTGCAATTATAGGGAGTATAATGATGAATATTTTTCTCATAATCAAGAATTTTAAAGTTAAACTAAATTACCAACCGTTATTTTGTTGTAAGTTGTTCTTAATAATCTCTTCATAAGGTATAGGCCCATAATACATATAATCCTGGAACATCCGGTTTTCAACTGTTTCAATGTTGAAGTTATTATTAACAATTCGTACACCCTTAACAGGAATGGTAAGGTTTTCTTTCCAACGCCGAACATCCCAGAAACGATGTCCTTCGAAACACAATTCAATTCTCCTTTCATTCCGAATAAGTTCTCTCATTTGCTCTTTTGAAGTTATGGAAGCAAGATATTCGTCGGGCTGCTTTATGCCGGCTCTTTTTCTAATTTCACCTATAACAGCACGAGCAGAAAAGCCATACCCACCATCGGCATCAGGCCCCCATGCTTCGTTGGCAGCCTCGGCATAGATAAGTAAAATCTCAGTGTACCGGATATAAGGATTGAAATGCAATTTGCCTTGCCGTGAGGTTGGATCTAAGTTTACATCTTCGCGCAATAATTTTTTTAGATAATAACCTGTCCGAGTAGACGTACGAATTTTATCAATAGCATCATCGGATACAGCGTTAGCAGCAGTCGTAATTTGTTTACCAGCTAAAGTACTTCCATTGACAACAATGTATTCGAGTAATCGAGGATCGCGATTCGAATATGGATTATTAGGATCGTAACCGCTATTGGGATGATCAATCGGATATCCATTAGCTGCAGGAAAGGCATCGACAAGATTCTGCGAGGGATTAATTCGTCCATTTCCATAGAGTGTTGGGGGAAAGTTAGTCAACTCAATATCGTATGACGTATATAAACTTCCCCTCCACAACATTTCAGCCTGGTCTTTTCTTATGGTCAAATTAATAGCATCCACGTTGCTGCCCTTATAGAAGTTGTAACCTTTAGGATCCAATTTTTCTAAGCCACCTAACAACTGTATGACTTGTGCCGAATAATTCGCAGCTTTTTCCCAGTCGGATTGAGTGCCTTCGAATGCCGGACTAGCTTTTAGAAGGGCTGTTTTAGCTCTAAAAGCTTTAACAATTCTTCCTGAAATGCGTTGACGGTTAATATCGCCAAAAACCGTATTATATTTTTCAATACCTGCAAAAGCATAACGGGATGGAATAAGGTTAGGATCTGTAAGGTTTCTGTAATCTAATGGCAGATACTGCTCGGCTTGGTCCAAATCGTTATATACCTGATTTATACATTCCTCAAAAGTAGCTCTAGAAGGCTTTGTGAAAGTTTTCGAATCAACAAATCGGGTCAGAATGGGAACACCCATTAGTTGGCTTCCAACATATCCGGCATGTGCCTGTAAAAGGTAAAACATAAAGAGGGCTCTTAATGCATACGCTTCGCCTTTATGACGTGCGTTAAATAGCAAGCGAAGTGTATCATTTCTCGACCACTTTACCGAGTCGGTATGTTCAAGAACCAAATTAAGATAGTTGATGGCCGTATAGGCATTTTCCCATTGAGATACCGGATTGTAAATTGCCGACCATTGACCTGTAGCCATATTCCTATAACTGCTGAATTTATCATTAATAACTGCATTGTCCGTCGCTGCATCGGAATAGTAAATATTATTGTAAGGTAAACGGGTGTATGCATTCATTAATAATCCTTCGGCAAAATAGGCATCGGAATATATATCGTCAAATGTTCGGTTATTTTCAAGGTCGGGGCTCAAGATATCCTCGCACGAAGTAACAAAGAATACAAGGATCAGAATTAACAATAAATTTTTATTCATGCGATAAATACTTTTTACCATATTCGCAGAACAATTTATCTTAAAGAGGAACCCGTTAACCATTTCTGCTAGCTTATTTAATATGCTTATCATTTTTCTCATAACTCTCAATTTAATTATTTAAAAATTGGCTTTTATACCCAATGAGTAGAAAGTCATCTGAGGGGCTGAATATATATTAAGGTTGAGTATCTCTTTATTTTTTGAAAATGTAAACAGATTTGAACCATTAATGTAAACCTGTAATCTCTTTAAATAGCCCCTTTGTAAGCGGTTTTGGCCTATATTATAGGTCAACTGTACTTTGCTTAGATCTAAACGATCGGTCTTATATATCCAGAAGTCGGAGTATCGAAAATTATTCTCATTTCGCAAGGAACTCAGGCGAGGATAAGTAGCAGAGGACTTAGTTTGCTCTGTCCACCGGTTAAGTACTACATTTGAGTATTTATCATCTCCATCGACCCAATAGTAATCGTTATTTTTAACACCATTTCCTCCAATATTACCTGTAAATAAGGCAAACAATGTAAAACTTTTGTAAGTGTAGCTAAAATGTGCGCCAAACGAAAATGGTGCAATCCATCTTCCTATCATCACTTCATCGTTCTGGTCGATAATATTGTCGCCATTTTGATCGACGTATTTAATATCGCCAGGACGAACTTCGCCGAACATTTGTGTAGGACTGTTTTTTATGTCATCTTCGCTACTAAAAAAACCTTTGCTTTGTAGCCCAAAAATGGCATCGACAGGCCTGCCAGTACGATTAAGATAATTAAATGCATATAACTCATCTCTTTTAATTACTTTCGAAGTAACATAAGTACCGGTTATACCTAAAGAAAGTTTATTATCTTGATTTAGGCTTTTATTATACGATATTGAGAAATCGATCCCCATATACCGATTGGCATTATAATTTGTATAGGGAACAAAATCGCTCAGATAACTTGGATAAAGACTAAATCTTTGTGTTAAAAGACCGTCGTTTTGTATAAAGAAATAATTGCCGGATAATGAAATTTCTCTAAAAAGAACGCTTTCAAATCCTATGTTAATCTCCTTACGCGAGGGAAAAGTTAAATCGGGATTGTGTCCTCTAAGAGAGACTGTTGCAGAGTTATTTGTGTTATTTAAATTATCGTTCCATGCATAATAGCCCCTTGAGCTATAATAGTTTTCGTATAGAAAATAATTATTTATATCTACATCGGTTTTCAAAATACTGAAAGAACTGAGAATCTTCAGATAATCGATAAAGGTGTAATTTTTCATAAACTCTTCTTCGCTAATCACCCAACTTAAGCTTAAAGAGGGCGAAAATCCAATTCTATTTTTTGGGGGTAACTTTGTTGAATTTGTCCATACACCAATCAGATCAATCCCATATTTATTATTGTAATAGTACGAACCTTCGAATCCCCAGTGAAAATACTTATCTGGCTGGTATATGCCTGTTGATTGAATATGCATGCCAGACATTAAGGCCAATAAATTAACTCTATGTTTTTCGTTGAATATCTTTTCATAATTTAGATGAGCAGAGGCTCCAATATTTCGGGTCTGTGAAGTGTTATTAATATTTTCGATGCCCGGGCGATAGTCGTTTCCAAATTTGGTTAAACTAATTATGCTATCGTTTTTCCAAATAGGCGTAAAAACCGCATAACTATTATTAATTGACTGATTGTAAGCGTTACGATAATCGGCGTGTATATTAGTATTAAAAGTTAAGCCCTGAGCAATTGCACTAAGATCAAATTTTATCTTGTTTGATATTTGCAGAACCCTTTGAATGTTTTTATTGTATCCTCCCACATATAGATCGGCAAATGGGGTACTCAGATATTCCTGAGATCCTCCCAAAATGTATTTTCCATCGATAATGTTTCTGCTCGTTTTGGCAATTTCGAGAATAGAGTCGTTATGTATTAGACTTAAAGGTATTAGCGGACTGTATTTAAAAGGTAGTATAGTCGCAGCCCTTTGCCAATAATTCCCTAGTGCTCTTCTACTATCGTAGAAAATTGTAGAAACGTCGATTGTACTCGATATGAACTCATTAAGCTGAAGGTCGACATTTCCACGAGCATTAAAACGCTGGTCGTTTTCGTTTTTCCCTTCACCAATGTTTAATAAGGTTGTTCCTCTTTCGTAACCAATATTAGTAAAAAAACGAGCATTTTGGTTTCCACCGCTAAAAGAAACATTAGCATCGGTTCTGTTTATGGTCGAACGCAGATATTCGCCAGAATAATAATTTACATCGGGATATTGGAATTTATTTCTCAACTGATAGTTAGCTATTACCGAGTCGGAGTATAAACGAGGTAATCCGTCATTTATCCTGGCTTCGTTGTATAGTTTCATATAATCGGTTGTATTCAGGAAAGAAGGATACATTTTAGGTACACCTAAATAGCTGTTCACTCTAACATCAATTTTTCTTTTATATTGCTCCCCCCTTTTGGTTGTAACAAGAATGACACCTTTGGCTCCAATGCTGCCATACAGAGCAACAGCATGAGCACCTTTTAGCACGGTAATTTGTTCTACTTCATCCATCACCACATCGTCAAAATTACGAGGCACCCCATCAATAAAAACCTGAGCATTTTGCAAACCCCATATGTTGTTATACCACAACAATCCATTGACACGTCCATTCATTCCACCAATTAAACTTTTATTAAAATCTTTATCTATAAAATCTTTGGGGTTGATCACCGAAATGCCAGATCCAATGTCTTTTTTGAAAATTTTACGGTATGGAAGATTTGTTTTCTGGCTATTGATATCTGGCACTACAATAATATCGTTTGAAGCAGCTTTAGCATTAATCATTTGTCCTAAGAATCCTTCTGCAGAAACATACAAAGAAATACTATCGGGGACATTAGAAATTGAAAAACTTCCGGTCGAATCGGTAACAGCCAATATTCTGCCCCCCTCAGTTGTTATGTAGGCATTAGCCACAGGATCTCCATCTTGAGAAATTACTTTAGAGCTTATATTAAAATTTTGCCCATGGGCATATTTTATGCTCGAAAGAAGAAATAACACCGTTAACAATGTACGAATACAGATATTTAGTTTCATAATCTTCATTTTTAATGGTTATATAGTTATTACCAACCAGGATTTTGAGTAAAAGCAGGATATAAATTCACATCTTTTGTTGGGAAAGGTAACCAATAATGTTTTTTCTCAAACACCCTTACCATTACAGGTCTTTCTCGAAGATTAATGGGTTTCGTATTAGGAGGTGTTCCTGTCCGGTCAAAGTCTATAGCCGTTTTAATCCGGTACTTCATATCTTCAGCAATTAACCAACGACGCAAATCCATAAAACGAATATTGGCTTCGTAGCAAAGCTCAACTGCTCTTTCACGAATAATTTCTTGCATAAAAGCATCTTTGGATGAAAGATATTTTGCGTCGACATTAGGTACACCCGCTCGAGCACGTACTGCATTAACGGCATCGGCTGCTGTTAAAACATAGTCGGGATTGCCGGGATAAGAGCTTTGAGGAGTTCCATAACCATGAAGTACAGCTTCGGCATACATATAATATACATCGGCTAACCTAAGATATGCAGGTAATACAATTATGTTTCTACCTTCTGCATCAATATTGTTGTTTGTCAAGTTCATAAACTTCCTAAGCAGATAACCACTTCTACTACCAGTACCGTCATCCCGATAATTTCCACCGTTATATAAATTGGCATACCGAACGTTGTCATTAGCACTTGTACCCCCTTTAACCACCTGAACTCCATCATATACTATAAATTTGTAAAATCTTGGGTCACGATTGCTCCATGGATCTGTCTCATCGTATCCCGACTCAGGATCGTCGATAGGAAGCCCATTAGCCATTCCAAAGTTTTTAACATAATTGTGAGCCGGCGAAATCATATTCCCATCTCCACCCAAAACTGGAGGGAAGAAAAGTGAAAAATTTGAATACCAGTCCGGAGCAGCACCATAATTGGGGGCAGCCAGTAAGTGTTCCCTCACACCAGGTAATTTATCGTTCAAAGTGTAAAAATTCTCTTCATAACGATCCCATTCAATCAATTGATAGGGAGCTTGACCTGTATATGACAGATATAAACACTTATAGAAAGCTTCTGCAGCTTTTTTGCACAGTTCTGAGTCATAGTCCGAGTTACCAGTAGAAACCAAATTCATCAGCGGACTGGCGGCATAGAGATAATTTTTTCCTAAGTAAGCTAATGCTACAGATTTTGTAATTCGTTGTTGGTTGTTACCAAGAGTTCGTTGGCCTACTGGCGATTTATCCCAATCGAGTGGTAAAAGTTCAGCTGCTTCTTCAAAATCCTGAGCTGCACGCAAGGCTACTTCACGATAAGAAAGTCTCGGAAGTTCCATCTTTTCCGATGCTAAATCCTTATCGATGTATGGTATACCGCCCCAAAAACTCATAATCTGAAAGTGGAAAAAAGCTCTGAAAAACAGCAGCTGTCCTTTTATGACTCTCTTTTCTTCTTCCGTTGCATCAATAAGTTTATCGAAGTTTTTAAGACCTATATTACATTTTCTTATCCCATACCATGCCAAATCCCATAAATTTTTGGTATGAGCATTATTATCGGTATTAGCTCCATCGGCTGGATTTCCGATGTAGCTCTGCGACCAACCATTTCCATGTTGCCATGCCCAATAATCGCCGTTGTCGAATGCTACAGTAAGTCGCCAATTAGCTCCTGTTGTTGCTAACAATTCGTCGGCAATATTCCAATCGTCGACCCATGTACCTTTTGTATAGTCGGGAATACAATGGTGCAATTCTTCGACAAAACCTTGAAAGCTTCTGAAGTTACCAAAAACTTCTTTCTCCGATATCTCAGCTTCAGGAGCTTTATCGAGATATTCTTCACAGGAAGTAAAAGTGAATAGGACAATAAAAAGTATAGCTTTGATTGGTATCTTTGTATGTTTTAAAGTTTTCATGGCTTGAAGAATTTATAATGTTAATTTAACCCCTAAATTTATCCGGCGTACAGTAGGATAAGTTCCCATGCCTCCCCACTGACCCAAGTTCGACTCACGGTCGTCAGGCATTTTGGTCCATAGGTATAGGTTATTGCCATTTAAGAATATTCTCATGGATTTCAGCCCTAATCTCTGTATCGATTTTGACTCAAGAGTATAAGCTATTTCGGCATTTTTAAGTCTCAAGTATGAACCATCGTATGCATAGAAATTGCCATAATAATCCCATACCGTTGCCCAACGGGGCATAAAAGAAGGAGCATTAGGATTCTCTTTCGACCAATACTCACCTTGATCGTACAGGATATTAGTTTTTACTGCAAAATTCGAATACGACATATATCTCGTCACGTTAGTAACCCCATAGAATTGTATCATAAAGCTAAACCCTTTGTAATCGAAACCAACAGTAGTATTATAAGTATTTTGCGGGCGTTCGGGATAGCCATTGGGTATTACATCATAGTCGTCAATAACCCCATCGGCATTAAAGTCGATAATATTGTAATTGCCAGGCAATTTCTGATGATCGTTTGTTTTTACAGGAGTACTTCCGTAAACCTCATTCCAGGTATTGTAGTAATCTGTAATTACATGTGATCGATATTGGCCAATTGAAAATCCAGCCTGTTTCTGATAATCATCTAGTAACTGAGGATCGTCACGCTCAATAATTTTATCGACGGCATGACTCATGTTGAAGTTAATGTAAGGTCTGAAACCATTAGGAAATGTTTTACTAAGTTTTATTTCTAATTCGTATCCTTTTACATTTACCTTACCTAAATT
Source organism: Bacteroidales bacterium (assembly GCA_026416115.1). Classification (GTDB taxonomy): domain Bacteria; phylum Bacteroidota; class Bacteroidia; order Bacteroidales; family DTGW01; genus JAKPGM01. Next base: position 23,773 of record JAOAFU010000213.1, read on the forward strand.
GGCAACTGGAGCTACACCACCAAAATAGGAAGGAATTGCGCGACTAGATCCCGGCACAAGTATGTCGGTTCGGTAATCGTTAAAAATGTCAAACGAACCTTCAATCAAAGAATTCAAAAAGGCATAATCGACCCCTACATTAGTTTTCCTAACTTTCTCCCAGTGAAGTTCTGGATTACCAATTACAGCCTCCTTGTACCAGGTGTACGGGCTCGTTGAATAATTATTGAGACCAAGAGAAGAAGAGCCTCCAGCAGACCATTGCGAAAGATATAACCAACGACCCACATTTGAAATATCGTCGTTACCAATATAACCATATGAAGCACGAATCTTTAATCGATTAATCCAGCGTAAATTGTTTTTGACTATTTTTTCATCTGCTATCGACCAACCTATAGCTGCTGAAGGGAAAAAATCGAACCGATATTTATTGCTAAATTTTTCTGAGCCATTATAAGCCCCATTTACTTCAATAAAATATCTCAAATCATAATTATAGGTAAACCTGAAAACCCAATCCTCGCGATAATGAGGAAACTCACTACCAGTAGCTACCTTGTCGCGGCTAAATAAACCCATAGCCGTGATGTCGTGAAGCAAAATTTTAGTACTATAATTTAGCTGCATTTGATAAAATAGCTTTCGGTTTGTTTGCGTATTATCCATCTGATCGCTACGAACTGACCATTCGGGTAATACATAATCGTATTTGATTCGGCCAGTGGTATTTTTATAATATACCTTTCCATCGGGTGAAATCCATTTCTGAAAAGCACTTCCATCGTCGTAAATACCTCCCACTGAGATGAACTGGTTGTCCATAGCAACCGTACCTTTAAAATTAAGCCCTTTAACGAGCATGCTTAAATCCTGCGAAAGGGTAAAGTCGGTATTTAAGCTGGTAGTTTTACGATTCCTTATACCTGTGTTAGATACAATCCGAAGTGAATTCAATGCCTGTACATCCTGTAACCAATATCCCCAGTAACCATCACTATATTGTACAGGGAATACATCTGGGGCTGTAGTATAAGCATTTTGCCATATGGTGTACTCGAAGTCACTCCAAGTTTCTTTCTGACTAGCATATATACCAGCCAAATTTGTCGATAGAGTAGTAGTTTTTGTTAAGTTAAAATCGAGATTACTTCTAATATTTAACCGATTATATCCATACCCTGGTGTATATCCTTTATTATTTTCCCTGACCTTGAGAACGTCTCCTTCATGAATCATGTCGAGGGCATTATAATATTTTACAAATGGGGTACCTCCAGAGATACTTATGTTATTATTGTTTGAGAATGCATAATCTTTAAATGATTCTTTTTGCCAATCGACATTTGGGTACCTTTCGGCTTCCTCCTGATTGGCGGGATTACGATATTTACCTAATTCCGAAACTGGCGTAATGTAATCCCATGATGATGGACTAAGCCCTAATTCTCTCTCAATTGCAACATTTCTATATCTAAGTGCATCATAGGCATCATATTTATTAGGGAGTTTCGATGGCACCTTCATGGTAACATTTGAGCTAACCGATATATTGGCCTTACCCTCGGCTCCTCGCTTCGTTGTTACAAGTATCACCCCATTGGCCCCTTTGACCCCAAAAACTGCTGTAGCAGAGGCATCTTTCAAAACAGAAATACTTTGAATAGAATTAATATCAAGGTCATCCAACGAACGTTCAATACCGTCTACCAAAACTAAAGGTTTGGCATTGTTCCACGTACCTTGACCCCTAATCAAAATGACAGGATCTTCGGCCCCGGGCTTTCCTGTTCCTTGAATTGTAACAACTCCAGGTAAGTTTCCTGTAAGTGTGGATGCAACATTTGTCACTCCACCTGTGCGTACCAGCACATCTCCTTTTGTTTGAGCTATGGCCCCTACAACACTCTCCTTTTTCTGGCTTCCATATCCAACCACAATTACATCCTCCAGCCTGACTTCAGTCTCTTTCAACACTACATCGATCGTTGAAACTTCGCTCACGTCTATCTCCTGTTTCTCCATTCCAAGAAACGACACAACCAAAGTTGCTCCTTTACTATCCGGAATGCTAAGACTGAATCTTCCTTCCTGGTTTGTGAGCGTACCAATTGTA
>JAOAFU010000033.1 GCA_026416115.1 Bacteroidales bacterium
CACTAAAAGAACCTATTTCAAATGGAAAAAAGTTAGGATTTATTGTACAAGAAATGGGTCGAGAAATAAATACTATTGGTTCGAAAGCTAATGACGCTCAGATACAACGATTGGTAGTAATGATGAAAGATGAATTAGAGAAGATAAAGGAACAGTTGAGTAATATCCTCTGAACATTTCAAACAAATAGGTTATAAGTGTGTTATTTTTGGTAAAAAATATAGTGCCATGGTATTTGATATAGAGATGATTAAGGCCACGTACGAGGCAATTGACAGGAAAATGCCCCAAATTCGAAAGGCAATAGGCAGACCATTAACCTTAACAGAAAAAATATTATATTCCCATTTGGCTCCCGACCAAGATTTAAGAGCTTTTGTAAGAGGTAAGGATTATGTTGATTTTGCTCCCGATAGGGTTGCTATGCAGGATGCAACAGCTCAAATGGCACTATTGCAGTTTATGCATGCTGGTAGAAAAAAAGTGGCTGTACCCACAACAGTGCATTGCGATCATTTGATTATGGCCAAGAGTGGAGCAAAAGAAGACGTTGAAACTGCAAACATTACCAACAAAGAGGTATACGATTTTCTGGCCTCAATCTCCAATAAATATGGTATTGGCTTTTGGAAGCCAGGGGCGGGTATCATTCATCAAGTTATATTAGAAAATTATGCTTTTCCTGGGGGGATGATGATTGGAACCGATTCGCATACTCCTAACGCTGGAGGATTAGGTATGATTGCCATCGGTGTGGGTGGTGCCGATGCTGTCGATGTAATGGCGGGTATGCCCTGGGAACTTAAGTTTCCAAAGTTGTTAGGCGTTAAACTTACCGGAAAACTTAATGGATGGACGTCTCCCAAGGATGTAATACTTAAAATTGCCGGCATTCTCACTGTTAAGGGAGGAACTGGTTATATTCTCGAATATTTTGGACCTGGTGCCGAGTCAATCTCGGCCACGGGTAAGGGAACGATTTGCAATATGGGTGCTGAGATTGGGGCTACAACCAGCATTTTTGGCTATGACGATCGAATGGAGGTGTACCTTAAAGCCACTGGTAGGACTGAGGTTGCAGAATTGGCTAATGCCATACGTTCTCACCTTACAGCCGATCCTGAAGTTTATTCGGAACCAGAGAAATATTTCGATCAAATCATAGAAATCAATCTCTCGGAACTTGAACCTCATGTTAATGGGCCATTTACACCCGATAAAGCATGGCCATTATCGAAGTTTTCTCAGGCTGTACGCGAAAATGACTATCCCGAAGCGCTTTCAGCTGCCTTGATTGGCTCGTGTACAAACTCATCGTATGAAGATATGACACGTGTGAGTTCGATTATAAAGCAAGCCTTCGAGAAGAAACTTCCCATTCGAAGCGAGCTTATTATTAACCCGGGATCGGAAAATATCCGCTACACCCTTGAGCGCGATGGTATACTTGAGCTACTTGAAAAAGCTGGCGCAAAAATAATGGCCAATGCCTGTGGCCCTTGTATTGGCCAGTGGGATCGCCCCAATGCCGATAAAGCTGAGAAGAACTCAATTGTTACTTCTTTTAACCGCAATTTTGCCAAGCGAAACGATGGAAATCCTAACACTCATGCATTTGTTGCATCTCCCGAGATTGTAGCTGCTTTAGCCGTTGCTGGAAAACTGACCTTTAATCCTATCACCGACACGCTGATTAACGAACGCAATGAAGCCATTAAACTATCACCTCCCAACGGAGAAGAGCTGCCAGCAAAAGGATTTGGCAGTGAAGCATTCGGTTATCAGGCTCCTGCAGTGGACGGAGAAAATATTCAGGTAATTGTCGACCCAAAGTCGGAACGTCTTCAATTGCTTGAACCTTTTCCTGCATGGGAGGGTAAAGATCTTAAAGGCTTACGCCTACTTATTAAAGTGAAGGGAAAATGTACAACCGACCATATCTCTATGGCCGGGCCATGGTTAAAGTATCGCGGACATCTCGATAACATTTCTAATAATCTGCTAATTAGTGCAGTGAATTATTTTAACGATAAAACCAACAGTGTAAAAAACCTTTTAACGGGTGAGTATATGCCTGTACCCGACTCAGCACGTCTTTACAAAAAGTCGGGTGTTGGAACAATAATAGTAGGTGATGAAAATTATGGCGAAGGTTCATCGCGCGAGCATGCAGCTATGGAACCTCGGCATATGGGTGTTCGTGCGGTTATTGTTCGTTCTTTTGCTCGTATTCATGAAACTAATTTGAAGAAGCAAGGAATACTAGCATTAACTTTTGCCAACAAAGAAGATTATGATAAGATTCGCGAGGATGATATCATTGATATACTCGGTCTCGAAAGCTTCGATCCACAGAAACCTCTTTCTGCTGTCCTGCATCATGCCGATGGAACTTCAGAGACTATTGTTTTAAACCACTCATACAATGCCAATCAGTTCGAATGGTTTAAGGCTGGTTCGGCTCTTAATCTTATCAAACAGCAGCAAAAGGCATAAAATAAATATTTTTTACATTGCATAGAAGCTAGTTACTTGATGATACGAGGGGGGATAGCTACAGCCTATCCTCCATCGTATTTTTTTATTCAATAATTAAATTTCTTTGCTTGGGATATATTACCCTATATCTAAGCTGCACTTCTTTTTTCTCTGCGGGGGGTAGTATAATATTCCATTTAACTTCACCCGTTTCACGTTGTAAAATACCTCCTGAAAGTTCTTCGGGCAATACCTCAATTTCTTGGTTTGTTGAAACTGGTATTTGGTCGAACAAATTGAGTTTAATAGTCTGTTTTTTATTATTTTTTATCGAGATAAGCCAGGCACGAGTTTCTTCTTTTTTGGTCCCAAAGAACTGTTTTTTGGTATATTCACGTATTTTATCTCTTTTAACTATTATGTTTTTATCGCGACCGAGCGAAATTGTGAGGGTATCGGATAAAAAGCGTACATCGAGAATCGATTTGCCAACAAAAGTATTTTCGAAATAGATGCTGGCTTCGCCTTCGAGCAGATTATATTTTTCCCAGTTTACCAGATGTGCTACTAAAAAAGCATCCTTATCTATTTTAGGTACACAATAATATTCGTAATTGGCATCGACCAGATAGGTTCCAATATCAACAAGTGTACTTTTATTATCCGAATTAATTGTATAGGGGGTATTAATTTCAAATTCAAAAGCAGTTTGGTTTTCGGTTTTTGTAACTGGAAGAGAGATGTTTAAACTCTCTCTATCACCTGAAGCAAGTTTGGGTAACTTTTTTACAGCAAAAGATGCAGATTGAGGTTGATAATCGTATGCTTGTACAACAACTTCATCGAGCATTTTAGCCTCTGGTTGAAGGTAAAAATTAATATTGGGCGTATTAGCAAGTATTGTTTGTGACTGATAGCCGATATAAGACGCGGTAAGTTCGCTATTTTGATTGGGAATTGAGATTGAATAGAAACCGTTAACATCGGCTACTGTTCCAATAGTAGTGCCCTTAACGACTATTGTTGCACCAATTAATGGCTCGTTGTTGGTGGCATCTAAGACTCTTCCTGATACCTGATTAGTCATATTATTGTTGTATTGGGGCGGAAGAGTATTGAAGTCTAAATAATAGGGTAAAAGCTTTGGTGCAATATTACCTAAGTTGGGGTCGGTTGATGATAATTTTAATCTTACATTCTTCCAATCTTCTTTTGTATTTTGGCGAACATTGGCCTTATACACTATTTCAATAGGGTCGGAAATACTTTTAGATCGAATGTCGTACGTAGGAAACCAGCCTGCATTTTTTACATAATACACAAGCTTTGCTTCGCACCTTGTTGGAGTAGTTGAATTTACCTTGACAATTACTTCGCTTACTGGTGTAGGCTTGTTGGTAATCATCTGGTTAATTTGCTTTTCAATTTTGACTTTTTCTTCGTTCAGTTTTTCAAGATTACTATTTACTTCTACCTGTTTTTTTTTAGCTGCAGCTATTCTTTCCTTGTAAAAATCGGTAGTTTGCTTAAAATTATTTAAGTTGAGTTCTTGATTTTTACCTCCTATAACTCTGTTGTCTTTGAGGAAATTGAGCTCTTCATCTAATGTTTCCAAATTAACCCTCTCGAGCATAATTGTTTTATCAAGTTCTTTTAATTTGTTTCTTAAATTTTCAATTTCCTGGCTAAATCTAACACTGTCGAGATAATTAAACTGATGATTAACTGACAAAATCATTATTTCTCCGTTTATTTTAACTTGTATGCTTTTCGGTTCAAGATAGGGAGATAGTTCAGTGAATTTAAGGATAGATATACCTTGTGGAATGTCTATAATTTTTTCTCTAACTACTTGTGCACCGTTAATAAAAATGGTAACTTCACTGGCTTCTGTCTTTATTGGTAGTTCTTTTATCTGAGCATTTAATAGAATGCCAGTATATAACATGCCAAAAACGGTTAAGATCTTCATAATAAAATTATTTTGTTATTATTCGATATAACATGATGATTAATTTAAGGAAGGTTGCTTATAGCTCAAAATCAAAGTTTATTTTCAATTTTTTAAATATAATTGAAAAGATTTTTTGCGCTAATGTTTTAAATGCTTACCTATTGCTTCATTATTTGGTTTGAAAATAGTGACATTCCTGAATATGAGAAACTATTTATTTTCGTTTTAGGTTGTTGATATTAAGTTAATTATCCACATTTGTAAGCGGCTGTATCAATAGTGCCTTGTAATTCTGAATAATTCAGGGTCAATTTATCAAAAATTTTAATAAAAAACCAACTGTTGAAAAAATCAACTTAGTTTAGCTTATTTCAAGCAAATTTGAATTATAGTTTTAAACTGATAAACAAAAATGAATTTAAAAATCGAAATTATCGGGATGAGCACCAATTCTGTAATCTTTGTCGAGCCTATCTATTTTATCGACATCTTCGGCCATAAGTTCAAAATCAAACACTTGGGCGTTAGAAGCTATTCTATCTTTGTTTGCCGATTTTGGAATAACCATTACTCCTTTCTGAAGGTTCCAGCGTAAGACAATTTGCGCTACATTTTTTTGATATTTTTGAGCCAATTGTTGTAGTAGAGTTATTTTAAATACCTCGCCTCGCATAAAAGGGCTCCACGACTGAAATTGAATGCCACGATTATGGCAGTATTCGAGCAATGGTTTTTGCACCAGTAATGGATGAAATTCGACCTGGTTAACCATTGGTTGTATTTCTGCAGAAGAAGCTAAATCTTCGAGGTGATGAATAAGAAAATTACTTACCCCTATGGCTTTTGCTCTTCCATCGCGATATATTTTTTCCAGTGCCTTCCATGTCTGCTTATATTTTCCGACAACTGGCCAGTGGATTAGGTACAAATCGACGTATTCAAGGCCTAAACGTTTCATGCTTGCATCAAAAGCTCTTAAGGTTGAATCGTAGCCCTGATCGGAGTTCCAAACCTTAGTGGTAATAAAAATCTCGCTTCGGGGTATAGTAGTATTTCGAACAGCTTGTCCAACCCCTTCCTCGTTTTCGTATAGCGAGGCAGTGTCGATAAGTCGATACCCACAGGCTAAGGCCCATTCGATAGCTTTAACTACTTCTTGGTTTGAGATTTGATATACTCCTAAACCGAAATAGGGCATTTTTACCCCGTTGTTCAATGTTGCACATCCTTTGATGTCGGTAATTGTAAACATAGCGAAATATTTATTTATCTTTTAAAGTTAATTTCTATTTCAAAAAGTTTAGGCCAATTTTTACCCGTAATGTAAAAACGTTTAGTATGTGGGTTATAAGCAATACCGTTAAGTACATCGGTGTTAGCCTGAATATCAGAAGGCTTCAAAAGTCCGGAAAAATTAACCTTACCCACAAGCCGTTTAGTTTCGAGGTCAATTACAGCCACGTAATCGCTTTGGTAAATATTTGCAAATAAAAATCCCTCAACAAATTCCAATTCATTCAGGTTGTCGATAGGACCCTTATTATCCATTACCTCGAAAACATCTGTAACAGTGAAATTGGCAGGGTCAATGATATAAATTCGGTTACTTCCATCGGACATATATAGCTGTTTACCGTCACTGGCCAATCCCCAACCTTCTCGAATATCGTATGTAAACTGATTTAACAGAGTAAAGGTTTCTTTATCGTAAACAAAACATGTATTCTCGCGCCAGGTAATTTGATATATTTTATTTTCTAACAACGCTATACCTTCTGCAAAATAGGCCGACGATAACATAATTTGTTTCAGCGTTTTACCAGTTTCGATCTGAACTTTTCTAAGCGACGACATACCATATTGTCCATCGCTTTCGTACAATATACCATTATCGTAAACTAATCCTTGCGTATAGGCATTGGTTGCATGGGGATACGAGCGAATAATTTTGTAAGATAGGTTAACTGGTGTATTTTTATCTACTATCATAAACTTGATTTCTCTTTCTCCGTTTATATTTCCATTGTAAACTTTGAACTTTAAAGTCCTCGAACCCAAATTAGTTGATTGAGTTTGCCACAATAATTTAGTATTTGAGGGTTTAATTGTACCTAAGGTTATACCTTCATCGGACGAGACCAAAACCGAATCGACAGTTTTGATAAATTTTACTTCGATTGTAATGGGAACGCCTTCTTTATATTTCCCGCCATACCGAGGCTCGAGAATTTCAATTAATTCCTCAGGCGATAGCGTTTTTATATGTGCACTTTCGGTTGTTTGAACACTATTTCGGCAAGCGATATTTAAAAAAAAGCCAAGAATAGTTAGGCATCGAAATTTTTGAAAGAAATGTGTGTACATTTTTATTCAGTAATTAGTTTTAACAGCCTCTCAAAAAGTTTAATTTTTTTTCTTTCTGTTTTTTTTATGGTAAAATTTGAATGATAACCCGAGGTATTGGTAATCATCTGGTAAGCTTCGCCCCAACCAGGAAAACCTCCAAGATTTCGGTCGTCGATATAAATATCAGCTACAATTTTTCTTCCCACGTTTTCGTCCCATGTTTCATCGGGCGAATTTTTGTTGACAGCATAAAATTCTATACCATTTTTTCGGCAGAATTCAACAGCTTCGTTTAGTGCTTCACCTTGTCGGGATGTCCAAAGGATAAGTAAATGTCCATCGGCTTGCAATTTTTTGAGGGTATAAAATGCGAAAGGTTTTTCTTTTCCGATCCGGGGATATTCGTGTTCAACAATGGTTCCGTCGAAATCAACAGCAATAATCATATTAGACTTAGTATTGTTCGTTTTCGTTTGGGAAATTACGGCTCTTAACATCTGAAACATAGTGTTGGACAGCGTTCGAGATTTCCTCGAAAAGATTATGGTAGCGTCGCAAAAAGCGAGGAGAAAATTCCTTATTAAGACCCAACATGTCGTGAAGAACTAATACCTGTCCGTCGACTTCGCGTCCAGCTCCAATTCCAATGACCGGAATTTTAAGCTCAGAGGCTACTTTACCTGCCAAAATTGCAGGTATTTTTTCCAGCACAATTGCAAAACAGCCAACCTGTTCGAGTAGATGAGCATCTTCTACAAGTTTTTTGGCCTCGGCTTCTTCGCGAGCTCGTACCATATAGGTTCCGTACTTATGTATCGACTGGGGCATGAGTCCCAGATGACCCATGACCGGTATACCTGCCGAGAGAATGCGTTCTATTGATTCCTTTACCTCTAGACCGCCTTCGAGTTTTACAGCTCCCGCACCTGTTTCTTTCATTATCCGGATAGCCGATGCTAATGCTTCTTTCGAATTACCCTGATATGTTCCAAAGGGTAAATCGCAAACCACTAATGCACGTTTAACCCCACGAACCACCGATGCTGCGTGATAAATCATCTGATCAAGTGTTATTGGTAAGGTGGTTTCGTATCCTGCCATCACATTGGCTGCCGAATCGCCTACTAGAATAACGTCGATACCTGCCTGATCTAAAATACGAGCCATTGAATAATCGTAAGCGGTGAGCATCGTAATTTTTTCTCCCCTGAGTTTCATTTCGCTCAGCTTGTGAGTGGTGACCCGTTTTATTTCTGCATGTGATGACATAATGTTTTATTTTAAGTTTTATTCGTACAAAGTTGAAAATAAATTCAGAATTAACCTGAATTTTAGCCTTATTTTTAAGCGCACGGGTAATTTATTCCATATAGGATCTGATACCTTAAAGAAGATTTCAATATTCACCTCCTTTTCATTTCATCAGGTGGTGAGATAAAATGTATTTTTCAAGCTAAGGTTTGTTTCTTTTATGTTATCATAAGATCATACTGCCTATTTGTCAGTGTATTTAAATACTTTAACTATTAACTAATGTCAAAACATGAAAAAAATTATGCTGGCACATTGATTGAGGATAGTATAGTAAACAAAAAAGTAAAACTAAAAAACAAAATATTATGGGAAAAATAATAGGAATAGATTTGGGTACAACCAACTCGTGTGTTGCTGTGATGGAAGGTAACGAACCTGTAGTCATAGCGAACAGTGAAGGTAAACGTACCACACCTTCGGTAGTTTCGTTCAGCGGCAATGAACGGAAGGTTGGCGATCCGGCCAAACGACAGGCAATAACCAATCCAAAAAATACCATATTTTCTATCAAACGTTTCATGGGCGAGACCTACGACAGGGTAACCAAGGAAATTGAACGAGTACCATACAAAGTGGTACGGGGCGAAAACAATACACCAAGGGTGGTGATTGATGATCGCCAGTATACCCCACAGGAAATATCGGCCATGATTCTTCAGAAAATGAAGAAAACAGCTGAGGATTATCTTGGAACCGAAGTTACCGAAGCTGTTATAACCGTACCTGCTTATTTTAACGACTCGCAACGTCAAGCTACTAAGGAGGCTGGAGAAATTGCAGGATTAAAAGTTCGTCGCATTATTAACGAACCTACGGCTGCAGCTCTGGCATATGGGCTCGACAAGAAGCACAAAGACATGAAGGTTGCTGTGTACGACTTGGGCGGGGGTACTTTCGATATTTCTATCCTCGAGTTGGGTGATGGGGTGTTCGAAGTAAAATCGACCAATGGTGATACCCACCTTGGAGGCGACGATTTCGACCAGGCTATCATCAACTGGTTAGCCGACGAATTTATGAAAGAGGAAGGGGTCGACTTACGTAAAGATCCAATGGCTTTGCAGCGATTAAAAGAAGCTGCCGAAAAAGCCAAAATAGAGCTTTCGAGTACAACTTCGACCGAAATCAATCTGCCTTACATTATGCCAGTAAATGGAGTGCCTAAACATTTGGTCAAAACACTTACTCGTTCGCAGTTTGAAAAACTTTGTGACCATTTGTTCCAGGCAACTATCGAACCCTGTAGAAAGGCTCTTGCCGATGCTGGACTTAAACCTTCCGATATCGATGAAGTTATTCTCGTCGGTGGTTCGACCCGTATACCAGCAATCCAGAAATTAGTTGAAGACTTCTTTGGGAAAACTCCTAATAAGAGTGTAAACCCCGACGAAGTTGTAGCTATAGGTGCTGCAATACAAGGTGGAGTGCTTACAGGTGAAGTAAAAGATATTTTGTTGCTCGATGTGACCCCATTGTCGTTGGGTATAGAAACCCTTGGGGGCGTAATGACAAAACTTATCGAAGCAAACACTACGATTCCAACTAAACGTTCGGAAGTATTTACGACAGCTGCCGATAATCAGTCTTCTGTCGAAATTCATGTGCTGCAAGGCGAACGGCCACTTGCCAAGGATAATAAAACCATCGGTCGTTTCCATCTCGATGGTATACCACCTGCACCACGAGGCGTACCTCAGATTGAGGTTACCTTCGACATCGATGCTAACGGCATATTGCACGTATCGGCCAAGGATAAGGCTACCGGCAAATCGCAGAGCATTCGTATAGAAGCTTCTACCGGTTTAACCGAAGAAGAAATTAAACGTATGCGCGAAGAGGCCAAGATTAATGAAGAACGCGACCGTAAGGAAAAAGAACGTATTGATAAGCTTAATGCTGCCGATAGTCTGATTTTCCAAACCGAAAAACAATTGAAGGAGTTTGGAGACAAAATACCGGCATCGAAGCGAGGACCTATTGAAAGCGCTTTAGCCAAACTCAAAGAGGCTCATAAGAATCAGAATCTCGATGAGATAGATCGCGCAACAGCCGAACTTAATTCGGTATGGCAGGCTGCCTCGGAAGAAATGTATCGTGCTGCCTCTTCGTCTGGTGCTTCGGCTGGAAGTTCTAATACCAGCAGTACAACAACCAATACAGGAAGCGATGCTGAAGTTACCGATGTCGATTTTGAAGAAGTAAAGTAAAAGAATCTACTTTCATAACATAAGAACCGCTGCAATTATTTGTAGCGGTTCTTTTTATGTATACCTTTCTTAGGTATATTGCTAATTCAGAATTTCTTATATAACTATTTTTTGTAGCTATGAAAAAAAACTGGACAGTTTGCTTAATAAGCACATTTAGTTGAACATTCTTATGTATTTGCTTAATTCATTCACCCTATATAGATTACTGCTCTCTACAAACAATCATTTATTTACATCATTTATGGCTTTTTAAAAATTATTTGGCCAATGAGACTTTCAAAAACAGAGGTGTCGAATCGTTTGATGACCTCGGCATAAGCTTGCATACCGGCCTTAAATTCATCAAAATGCTGAGCATTAATCCGATCGTTGTTAAAATTAAAAATGACATTTCCCTCATTATCAGCGACCGTAAGTTTTAGGTTGAGGCTTACCTGAACATATTGTTGTGTTTGACCAGTTTTTTGGGTTCGGGCAACAATGTATACCTTATAATCACTCTCTTCAGGTTTGTCGGTTATTGGAAATCCAGACTCTAGAAGTTTCTTTTTCAAGGCTTCGGCTAGTGGCTTGTCTTCGAGTATTTGTGTAAGATTAGATTCGTCGGAAGAAATATAAAATTTTGGCCTTACGATAGTAAGGTAAGTTTCGGTATATGGGGTTTTGGTTCTCGAAAGCGCCAGAGCTATTGTTAGATCGCGAGTTGCTTCTTTTAATATCGATTCAAAATCAAATTCTACCCTGATGATCTCACTCTTTTTCTTAGTTCGTACCGATTCGATACCAAATGAGGTTTCGCCCAGGTTGTTAGTAATCAAATATTTAGTATTAGTACGGTCGAAATAGTTGACTTTTAAAGGGATTGATTTTTGAGGAAAACCATTTTGGCTTTTTACCTGATAGGTAAGAAGGTTGCTTGCAATGGGTTGTCCAAGTTTAACTTGTAGCTCTTTTGGACCGGAAATGGTCAATGAATTGATTGTATTAAAAAGCCGGCTTATTATTTCGTTACCTAAAAAAATTGATTGGTTGTTGTAATTTACACTAATATCCTCGGCAGAATAGGGTTTAATAGTTTCAAGGGCTTTAACCAACATAACAAGAGTAGTTTTTGAATCGTTTATTTCCTGGGCTTTCACAGCTTTGTCGAAATAGTCGAGTGCTCGTGTTGCAGCGGTTTTCTTTTTCTCTTCGATGATAGTTTTATAAGTAGTTTTATTAAGCCTGTAAAAAACCCAGTAAGTATTTTGATCTTCCCATGATTCGACCATTTCGTAACCTTCGAGCTCTTTTTGAACTTCGGCTTTTATGGTCGAAGAAAAATCTTCGGTGAAGTTGTTTTGCATCTGAATAGTGTTGATTACCGATTGTGAGGAAATAACTACCGAAATATCGGTAGCTAGGTCGGCCAGCGCATTTTGCTTGGCGGTTTGCATGTAATCGGGTTTATTTTTATTGGCCGAACCAATGCCTACATAATATTCGGGCAAATTGGGACGTGATTGGATCCAAGAGGGAATTTGCTGGTTTTGGGGAACTTTTTTTATAGCACATCCAGCAGTGATAAGGAAAAGAGCATTAAGGTAAATCAAAACTCGGTTCATCTTATTATTTTTCTGGGTTATATTGATTAATTTTACTGGCAGCCTTCGAGGCAAGTTCATCGACAGCATATGAAATAAGGGAACTTGTTGGAGTTAGTGTTCGCTTCGATTTTAATAAGCTTCTTAAGTTTTCTACACTCGGAATATTGTCATATATTTCGTCCTTGGACGAGTTAACATCTATTTTTTCCCAGTATCCTGGAATCAATTTATCTTCGGGCCCATTGAAAACAGCATATTCTATTTGGTCTGACTGATTGCTCAGCAAGTAATCCGAAACCATAACTTCACCTGTTTCGGTAGAGGTAAGCTGGAACTTTAATGCTATACTAACTTGATTTTTTTGCTCAATAATATAATAAACGGTTTTACGGTATGATATCTTCACACTTTCCTGACCTGTTTCGGGATCTTTGATTTTGGTCTCTTCCTTTAGATAGCCTTTTTTTTCAGTTCTTAACGTCTCTCCTTCCGAAATTTGAATTACATTGACTTCGCCATTGAGAAAAGCTTTAGCATATATGATTTTTCCTATTTCCAAGTTTCCTCCTGTTTGCTCACTTTTGCGCTGTTCTGAAATTATTAAATTATTATTCTGAGCATCAATAAGTTTAATAAATGGATTGTTTAGATTGTTGAGCTTGCTTGTTAGAGCAGCTTGTACTAATTGGGCAATACGTAGATTTTGGTAACTACCCGATGTGAAAGTATTCACTTTAATGGTAATGGTAGCTTTTTGTAAAGCCTCATTACGAAGTTCTGATGCGTCTTTGTAAGAACCGAATTCGCGCACAATTTTGTCGAAGTGGCTGTATGCTCGTCGGTATAACGATTCGTCCATATATTTTTTTGCTTGTCGATAAATCGGCTCACATTTCGATATTTTAAATAGTTCTGCTACCTCGCCATAATCGGGTTGTAGCTTTTTAACTTCAGTTAGTAATTGTTCGGCTTGATAAAACTTCTCCTCTTCAATATAACTTTTTGCTTCAGAGTATATTTTTTCAAGGTATTTGGGTTTGGCATCTTTGAAGCATTGAGATGCAATTTCACTAACGGTAAGTTCTACTCCAAATGAAGATGCTTGTTCTCGAATGGAATCAATTTTCAAATAAATGTATACAGTTTGTTTAAGATTATCAGAATTGTATGCATTTATTAAGTTTTCAGTTTTTTCATTTATGAATTGTTGTCCCGAACGTTTCAATCCAGCAATAGCATCAATATTGTCGCGTTTTTTGCTAAGAGATTTAAGATATGCGTTAGTGGCTAACTCCCACATGCCTGCTTTTTCGAATTTAGCACCTTTTTTTGCATATCTTTTTGATACACATCCGATGCTTATTAAAATGATAAATATTAGGCTATAGATGCGAACTTTCATCATAAGTATTTTTTATATGATAAAAATAAACATTTGGATTATAAATAAGCAAAACGTTCAATAATTTTTAAATGAATATCTATTTTGCAAGAGTTTGAATTTTTTAGAGAATTTTGTTGCCCGTTATGTCTGAAATCATAAAGCTTAAAAGCATTAAATAAACTTTTACATAATTTGCGTGGTTAATGATTAAATAGTAATAAGGAATAATTGTGGCATTACTTTTGGAAAAAGAAAAGCATTAAATAATTAAACGGGTATATCATAATAAATAACGTATAAATGGTTAAGGTACTTAAAAACTTCATAAAGTTTTTTGCGATACTGCTTTTTATTTTATTAATAGCAGCCGTTTATTTCGGCTGGCAGTATATTTGGGCACCAAATATTACAATAAAAGATGGTAAAACATACCTATACATACCAACTGGTTCATCTTTTTCTGATGTTTGTAATATGCTTGATACGAGTGGATATATTAGGAATATAAAAACTTTTAAGTGGTTAGCTCAAAGAAAAGATTATCCTCAACATGTAAGGGCAGGGCGTTATCGATTACGTAATGGTATGAACAACAATGAGCTGATTAATATGCTTAGGGCCGGTAAACAGGAGCCTGTAACGTTGGTGTTAAGAAAGTACCGTTTCCTGTCTCAAATTGCTTCACATCTTGGAAAAAATCTTGAACCCGATTCAGCTCAGTTTATCCAAGTCTTGACAAATCGTCAGTTGCTTGAAAAATTTCAATTAAATCCTCAGACTGTCCTGTCGATTTTTATTCCAAACACTTATTTTGTTTTCTGGAACACGACTGAGACGGAATTGCTCGAGCGGATGATAAAGGAATTTGATAATTTTTGGGATAGTACACGTATAAATAAAGCAAGGTCGATAGGATTAACACCTATAGAGGTAATTACTTTGGCCTCTATTGTCGATGAGGAATCGAATATAAAAGATGAATATCCGATTATTGCGGGGGTATATATTAATCGCTTAAAAAGAGGTATGCCTTTACAGGCCGATCCTACAGTTAGATATGCTATTGGTGATTTTCAGATGAAAAGAGTTTTACTTAAACATTTAAGTTATTCGTCGCCATATAATACATATCTTAACACGGGGTTGCCACCAGGGCCTATTTGTACACCTTCGCAGGCAGCGATAGACGGCGTATTAAATTATACTTCTCACAATTATCTCTATTTTTGTGCAAAACCCGACTTCTCGGGACGGCATGCTTTTGCTCGGACTTTAAGCGAACATAACAAAAATGCAATTGCCTATCAGAGGGCACTAAGGCACTTACTTAAAAAACAGCGGGAAAATTAACCCATTTCGCTTACACGTTGAAGTCGGTTGTAATCGAGAATTTTAATTTTTCGACCTTCGATAGCAACAAGACCCTCGGCAGCAAAACTTGAGAGCGTGCGGATAGCGTTGGACGTAGTCATGTTCGATAGATTGGCCAGTTCTTCGCGAGTCATTGAAACCAGTAATGTAGCTCCATCTTCCTCAACTCCGTATGTATTACGGATAAATATTAACGATTCAGCCAATCGGCCTCTGATATGTTTTTGGGTTAAAGTAATGGTTCTGTTGTACGTAAGTCCAAGCTCTGTAGCAAATGCCTTAAATAAGGCCATAGTAATAGCTAGGTTCGATTGTATTATTTTAAAAAATGTATCGCGAGAGATAACACATATAATGGTGGGTTCGAGCGCTATGGCGCTAGTAGTATGAGGCTCTTCGGCTAAGAACGAACGATATCCAACAAAACCAATGGGCCGAGCCAGTCGGACTATTTGCTCGCGACCACCGATTCCTTCCTTAAAAATTTTAACCTTACCCTCTACCATGAACAAAAGCCCAACACACCGGTCGCCTTCGGAAAAAATAACTTCGCCCCGCTCGTAAGATATACAGCTTACGGAAGAACGCAAAAGTTGTTTTTCTTCATCGCTTAATAAGGATAATACCGACCCGTTCTGTTCAAATGATTCTTTACACTCCTCTATTGAAATTGCTCGCATGGTTGTTCTTTCCCACAATAATATGCAAAAATATAAATATATTTTATTTAAAGACGTTAACCAAATGCTAATAACGGGCAACTATTGGCATTTTTCGTCCCTGTCCAAAGGCCTTTGATGTTACTTTGAGTATGGGTGGAGTCTGAAAGCGTTTATATTCGTTCGAATTAACCATGCGAAATATTTTTTGCACAACCTGAGGTTCAAAGCCATCAGCAATTATTTCATCCAACGATTTTTGTTGTTCAATATAACGGAAAAGTATCTCGTCGAGCAATTCGTATGGAGGAAGTGAATCAGTGTCTTTTTGTCCGGGTCTAAGTTCTGCCGATGGTGCTTTTGTAATAATGTTAATGGGGATAATCTCTGAATCTCGGTTTATGAAATGGGCAAGCCGGTAAACGTTTGTTTTGTATACGTCGCCCAGTACCGATAATCCTCCATTCATATCGCCATAAAGTGTTCCGTAGCCCACAGCAATCTCACTTTTGTTTGAGGTATTTAAAAGGATGTGGCCGAATTTGTTCGACATAGCCATAAGTAATAGACCTCTTACTCGGGCTTGAATATTTTCTTCGGTTACATCGGGCGGTAAATCTTTAAAAAGCGGGTTGAGCGTATGTAAGATACTATCTACAATAGGTTGAATAGGAACTATATGGTATTCGATATGAAGCCGTTCTGCTAATTCTTTGGCATCGGTAACGGAATGTTCGGACGAAAACATGGATGGCATAAGCAGCACCTTAACATGCTCGTTTCCAAGAGCTTTGGCAGCCAAAACAGTGGCAACAGCCGAATCGATTCCTCCCGATAAACCAAGTATAGCCGATTTTAAGCCGGTTTTGGCAAAATAGTCCTTAATACCCAGAATAAGAGCATCGTGCATTTGCTCAATATCATCCTTGTGGGGAAAGTTAAAGCTTAAGGTGTCTTTAACAACTTCTTCGAAATGGTAAACTTTGAAGTCTTCCTGAAAAAAATTAAGTGTATCAACAATTCTACCCTTGGGCGAAATAACCATGGAGCCTCCGTCGAAGATAAGGTCGGTGTGTGCCCCAACCTGGTTGACGTAAAATAAAGGCAGCTTGGTTTCTTGTGCGTATCTGGTAAAAATTGTTTTTTTTATTTCTATTTTGTTGAATTCGAAAGGTGAAGCCGAAATATTAACTATCAGGTCGGGGTGCTGTTTTAAAAGCTCTTTCATAGGAGAGAGGGTATAGAGCCGAGATCTACCTAAAGCGTATTCGACTGGAGGATTGTCCCAGAGATCTTCGCAGATGGTTATGGCAATTTTTTTGCCTTTAAAGTCAGCAACCTGAAATTCTTCGTTCGGTTCAAAATATCTGTATTCGTCGAAGATATCGTAGGTAGGAAGGAGTGATTTATGATGAACGCTTTTAATTTTGCTTTCGGCAAGGAAATAAGCAGAGTTGTATAATACTTTGCCTTTTTCGTTGGGATTAAAAGAAGGTGCTCCTACAATTGCAGCAATCTCGTCGCATTCGCTTGCTATTTTATGTACACAATTTATAGCTTTCTCGACAAACGACCTATGTTCGAGTAAATCGAGCGGAGGATAACCGCATACCGATAATTCGGAAAAAATAATAAGATCAACATTTACTTTCTTGGCTTTTCGGATGGCCTCAAGTATTTTTTGAACGTTATAATCGAAGTTTCCAATAATGTAGTTAATCTGAGCAAGAGCAATCTGCATTTTACTTTTTCTTAAAATTGCATGCCAACATGAAATGTAAAACTCATGCTTACTATCTTGTCTTTTCTTTCTTTAGTTACATCGAGTAAACCATTCGAAAAATTGATCCCAAAAATAATGGCTGTATTACCCCCCAAAGAATATAGTATTCCACCTCCAAAGTAATAAGCAAGGTTAAAAAATCGAATGTCTTTCGAAATGTTATCGTGGTCGAGAGTTGCCTGGTTGTCTTCGGTCGAAGCCACTGCATTGATATTCAAATGAGACGAGAAACCAAGATTAGCATATATAGTTGTATATCCTATCTCGCGACTCGTAAATTTCAGTCCAAGTGGAATGGAAATATATTGAAGTTTGTGTTTAATCGGAACATTCGCGGGAATCTGAATAGAAGTGTCGGGTGTATTAAATACGGCAATGTAATTATACTTTAGCTTCCCACCTAAATTTGTAATCGATGCTCCGGTTGAAACAGCATAGTGTTCGGCAAAGTATTTGTCCATCCCAAATCCAATGTTGTATCCCATCACGGCCGATTCATTTTTAGCCGAACGAACATCACTTTTAAACCAGTTGATTGTGGGTGAAGCAAAAATAGAGAATCGAATTTTGTTTTCTTCAGCTTTAATTGAAAAAGCAACTAGAAGTATGAGCAAAATGAGAATATTTCGTTTTTGCATAGCTTAAGTTTTTACAAAAGTAATAAAATTAGAATTTCGTTTGCAAAGAAATTAAGTCTGTAGCTAATTGCGAAAACATTGTAATTTCTAACACCCTTATTACATAAAAAGAATGTATTTTAAATAATGGCAAAAACTTAAAATAGATGCATTATAATTTAATTTCTATATTTGCCCGTAAGAAAAAAATGAAAGATGTACAAAGCTGAGTATTTAAAGTCATTTGTAAAGGACGTATTTAGTAAGATGGGATGTCCTGATGAGGATGCACAGATAATTGCTGATGTGTTTATTCAAGCCGAATTACGCGGGTTACCCTCTCATGGGATGTTACGTTTAAAGGATTATTTTCAATTATGGCAGGCGAAAAGGATTAATGTAAAACCAAATATTACAGTTGTTCACGAAACTCCTAGTACTGCTGTGGTCGATGGTGACAACGCTATAGGCATGGTTGCTGCCTATCGATCGATGCAGATTGCTATAGATAAAGCCAGGCAAGTAGGAACTGGATGGGTGGCTACCCGTAATTCGAACCATTATGGTATTGCTGGTTATTATGCTATGATGGCCTTAAAAGATGATATGATAGGCATTTCGGTTACTAATGCTAACCCATTAGTGGCTCCTACTTTTTCTGTTCAACGGATGTTGGGTACAAATCCTTTGGCTGTTGCCATACCAGCAGGAAAATATCGTCCGTTTGTGGCCGATTTTTCAAGTACACCTATTTCAAGGGGCAAATTGGCTGTGATGGAAAAAAAAGGATTAAACTGCGATTGGGGATATGTTCAGGATAAAGATGGAAATCCTTCACAAGATCCGAGTATTCTCTCAAAGGGTGGTTCAATGTTGACTCTAGGAGGAGATTACGAGCATGGGTCGCACAAAGGTTTTTGCATGGCTGCTACCATCGATATTTTTTCTGCAGTTTTGTCAGGGGCCAATTTTGGACCTTTTGTGCCTCCTTCTGTGGCATACTTACCTGTGTTGGATAAAAAAGTTGGCGAAGGTACGGGGCATTTTTTTGGCGCCTTGCGTATCGATGCCTTTCAGCCTGCCGACCAGTTTAAGGCTAAAATGGATTTGTGGATTGAGACATTTAAAAATGCCAAACCAATTCCCGGTAAGAAAGTTATAATTCCTGGTGAACCAGAATTTGAAAATGAAGAACTTCTTTCTCGCGAGGGTATTCCGCTCGTTCCTGCAATTGCCAAAGATGTTAAGGAAATAGCCGATTATTTTGGTGTACCCTTTGAGATATTGTAGCTTATACGAGTATTTTACCATATTCACTCATAATTCTTATCCCATTTTAGATTTAGTGTTTTCCCTTTTGTTTTTGTATTGATAATTGCTTTTTAGCGTATGTCATAATTGCAAAAAAAATATTCAAGATTAGGTTTCACAGAGATCTATTACCTTGTTTTTCAATGTTTTTAAAATAGATTTCCATTTGTTATTGCCCTAGAGCTCCTCGCTTTTTTTGGAAAGATTAATATAAAGTCGCAAAAGTAATGAAAACTGTTCCTCGTCTTATGTCCTTGTGGAGTTTTTTAATCAATTTTTTTGCCTTTCTTGGATGATTAGTAAAAAGCTGTATTGGTTTTGACAATTTTTTACCCGTTTATTTCTTTACGATTACAACTCTAATTTTTTTCTTGGGTTTTCTTTTTTCGATTTGTTTTACCCAATTTTCCTCCTTTGTGCACAAAATTACACCTGATGATTTATTTATAAAGTGCTGATTTATTGTTTTTTATCACTAAAATATTATCAAAAAACAATTTTACCCCTTGTTTCCACATCAATACTCCATTTAGAGGGGTGTGTACCGATACTTTTGAAACTACAAATATCACTAACCAAAAACTACTCAATTATGATGCAACAACAATTGCTACTCAAAAGAGGAAGCCTTTTCCTATTGGTAGGCTTTCTATCTATCTCGACTGCTTTTGCTCAGAAAATTTCGGTAAAGGGTACTGTTAGGGATGCCAACAGTAATTCCGAGATGCCAGGAGTGAACGTAGTGGTAAAAGGTAAAACTACAGGGGTGGTGACCGATGCAAGTGGTAATTATACCATTCAGGTCGACAATCCCAATGATACTCTTGTTTTTTCGTTTGTTGGTTATGTTGCTCAACGCATAGGCGTTGACGGACGTACTACTATCGATGTATCTATGGCTGAAGAAGTTCAGAAGTTGGATGAAGTAGTAGTAGTAGGTTACGGTACCCAGAAGAAGTCCGATTTGACTGGAGCAGTATCGGTGGTACGCACAGAAAATTTGGAAAGAATTAAATCGAACGACATTTCGCGATTGCTGCAAGGGCAAGCCAGTGGGGTTATGGTTCAGAGCAGTGGAGAGCCAGGAGCAGCTCCAGTAGTTCGTATTCGTGGGGTAGGGTCTTTTACCAACTCAAATCCACTCTATGTAGTTGATGGCGTGGTTATCGCCGAACCTCAGGCATTTGGTGGACAGTTTCAAGGGGCAACACCTTCTGGAGGTATAGCCGACTTTAACCCTGGCGATATTGAATCGATACAGGTACTCAAGGATGCTTCGGCGACAGCAATTTATGGTGCGCGAGGTGCCAATGGCGTTATCATTATTACTACCAAGAGAGGGAAAAAAGGTGATATTCAGGTTACCTACGATGGTAGTTATGGAATTAAGCAACTCAATAAATATATGGAGGTTACCAATCGGAAGCAGTTTCAGGAAATGAATAATCTTGCCCGATTGAACGATGATTTGTTTTTAGCCCCTGCTAACGACTCGACAAGTGCATACTATATTGATACAATCGATACCGATTGGCAGAAAGAAGCATTTACAAGAGGTTACGTAACAGAGCACAGCCTCTCTTTCATGGGCGGTAAGGACAATTCCACCTATATGCTCAACCTGAATTATTATGATGAAAAGGGTATAATGGTTGGTCCAGGTCCTTCATACACTCGTTACTCGGTTCGCGTAAACACCGATCATAAGAAAGGTAAATTAAAAGTGGGTAACTCGTTCTATTATGCCTATTCACATCAACGTAAGCTAACTAATTCGCAATGGGAAAATACTATTATTGGTTTAGTTATTTCTATTCCTACCGTTCCTGTTTACGATAGCAGAATGAAAGGTGGTTATGGTGGCGGTATCGATACCATTCACGACCAGATAGCGGGTAATATTGTCGGTTTTAACAATCTCAAGCGCTTATGGCTTAATCGCTCCAGATTTATTGGTTCGGTTTATGGGGAGTATGAATTGCTTCCTGGTTTAAATTATCGTCTAAATTTATCGTACGACCGGAGCGATTTTTTCAACCATGAGTTTATTCCCGAATTCACTATTGGCTCGCGCCATGTAAATACTATTGCTTTCCTCGATGAAACTCGGGGCGAAAATCCTTATGCCATTATGGAGCATACCCTAACATATAATAAAGAAATCGGAAAACATGCTTTTACCCTGATGGCTGGTTATACCGCTCAGTACGATTACTATCGCGATTTGTATGGATATGCCCAAGGATATAAAGAGCCCTACCAGGAGGTATTGTATGCTGGTTCTTCTGAAAAACGTACTACCGATGGTCGTTTATTCGAACATACCCTAATTTCTTACTTGGGTCGTCTCAATTATACGTGGAACGATATGGTATTGTTAACGGCCAATTTCCGTCGCGATGGTTCTTCTCGCTTCGGACCTGGAAATAAATGGGGTAACTTCCCTTCTGTCTCGGCAGGTTTCAAACTCAGCAGTCTCGAATTTTTCAAAAATATTCCCTATCTCAATTTACTGAAATTGCGTGCCGGTTATGGTATTACAGGTAACGACAAGATTGGAGATTACCTATATGAAACTTCAGTTAATAAAAATGCAGGTTATGTCCTTGGTGGACAATTAGCACCTGGTACAATACAAACACAATTTGTCGATCAATCGATAAAATGGGAAGAGAGAATCTCAAAAAATATCGGTATTGATGTAGCGATGTTTAATAATCGACTCGAGTTTTCGGGTGAATACTACTATAACGACGCTCGCGATCTCTTAGTCAATTCACCTATTCCCATGTCGACAGGTAAGATTGTTGACCCTGTTACAAATCTCGCATCTATGATTAATCAAGGGGTTGAACTTTCGCTCACCTATCGAAAGAAAGAGGGTGAATTTCAGTACGAAGTAACAGGAAACATTACCACCTTGAAAAATGAAGTTACTCGTTTGGGACTTAATAATGACCCAATTATTACTTCTTTCTCCAAAACAGAAGTTGGTCATTCGATGGGAGAACTTTACGGATGGGTATTTGAAGGTATCTTCCAGTCGGAAGATGAAATTAATAAATATGCCCCCGGCAATTCGAGATACGACCCCAATAAGCATGCTTTTCAGAATAGATCTACAAAGCCTGGCGACGTAAAGTTTAAAGATCTGAATAATGATGGGATTATAGACGATAAAGATAAGACCTATTTAGGAGTTGCATTCCCTAAGTTTACCTACGGTATCAATACGACTTTTGGTTACAAAAACTTTGAATTGTCAATATTCTTCCAGGGTTCGTATGGAAACAAGGCATTCAATGGAGTTTATGCAGCGCTTAACTCGTACAAAGAAGGTAACTATTCTCTCGAATCGTATGAGAATTACTGGAGAGGACCTGGTTCAACCAATAAATATCCTCGACTTACCAAAACAGATCCTAACCAGAATAATAGGGTTTCGGACAGATTTATTCAGGATGCTTCTTATCTAAAAGTGCAGAACATTCAATTAGCATATAATTTCCCTGCCAGTGTCACAAGAGCCCTGCGTGTACAGAGTTTGAGGATGTATATTTCGTCGCAGAACTTCCTGACGTTCACCAAATATACAGGCTATGATCCCGATTTTGCAAATGACGGATTACTGTATCGTGGACTCGATGGAGGTTCATTCCCCAATCCTACCACCTATTTGGCAGGAGTTAAAGTAACCTTTTAATGTGCAAACTTTAAATTCAAAACAAGAATGAAAAAGCATAAATACATATTTGGGGTGCTGACAATTACAGCTCTACTGACAGCCTGCAGTGAAGATTTTATTAATCTTAACAACCCCAATCAGCAAACTACAGGTTCGTTCTGGAAAACACAGGACGATGCCATACAGGCTACCAATGCAGTTTATTCGGCAATGTATTACGACGGTATGTACATGCGACTATGGCCGTGGATTATGGACGTTCGTGCTGATGACTGTCGAAATACCTCTCCATGGTGGATAACTGATGTATCGTTGTATAATGTTACCCCAGATAACCCATGCTACATAGCTACATGGGAGCATGCTTACAAAGGTGTTTGGCGAGCCAATCAGGTGCTGGAGAATGTACCGAATATTAACATGGACGAAAAATTAAAAAAACGTCTCTTGGCCGAAGCAAAGTTTATGAGGGCTTTTTACTATTATCATCTTGTAATAACTTATAAAAACATCCCTCTAATCCTATCTCCAGCTCATGGACCGGCTGAATTTTATCCTGCTCAGGCACCTGAGGAAGATGTATGGGCGCAGATTATCAAAGATTTTAGTGAGGCAATGGCCGATTTGCCAAAAAAGGAAGAGTACAGTTCGGCCGATATTGGCCGTGCCACCAAAGGTGCTGCTGCCGGCTATCTCGCAAAATCGTATATGTTTATTCATCAGTTCGATAAAGCAGCTCCTATACTTAAAGACATTATCGATCAAAAGTATGGACATTATGCTTTAGTAGCTAATTATCGCGACAATTTTACCGAAGACAACGAAAATAATGAAGAGTCGTTGTTTGAGGTGCAGTTCGATCGCAATGTAGGTGGAACCACTTTGGGATGGACAGGCGACCCTGCCCCCGACTGGAGTAAAACCTCTGGTAAGGCTCGTACATACGCTCCACTTGGATTTGGATGGGGTGATATTACTCCTACCGATTGGATTTTCAACGAGTTTCAACAAGAGCTAACCGTTGACGGTGAACTCGATCCACGAATGAAAGCAAGCATGTTTTTCGATTATCCTGGTGTTAAAGTTTACGGTAAAACTTGGGCAGAAGCTAAGTTGATTAATAAGTGCCATATACGAAAATATTTGAACGACGATCATTATCCCGATGAAACTGAATGGCGTTCGGGTATTAACGAACGAGTACTTCGATATGCAGATATACTGCTTCTTTATGCCGAAGCACTTAACGAGCTTGGACAAACTGCCGATGCTTATCCTTACATCCAGCAGGTTCGCGATCGAGCAAATCTGCCCAATTTACAGGACGTAAAACCTGGTATGACTCAGCAGCAGATGCGCGACCAAATTGCACACGAACGTGCACTTGAATTCTGTTTCGAAGCTCAGCGATATGTAGATATTCTCCGTTGGGGATGGCATTATAATAACCTTAACACCCTCATTGCTCACGATCCCGAATTTGCAAAATGGGTTGAAGGTAGAGAGATTATGGCTATACCTCCTACCGAGGTTAATATAAATAAAAACCTCAAACAAAATCCCGGTTGGTAGTAGGTTTCCTAGTAGGTTAGTAGTTAGTAGTGTGTTTTCCGGCAGTAGTAGAATGCTGCTGCCGGTTTCTTAAAAAAAAAGTTATGCAAAATATCAAGCTATCGTTTTCCAGAGTTTTTATTGTTACCCTTAGTTTTTGGGCATTGTGCTTTGTTTCGTGTTCCGAAAAATCGGTCGAACAGCCTGTCGTCGAAAACTACGATCCTAATATTCCCGACGACTACTCATCTATTTCGGGTAAAGAAAACTCAGCTAAATGGGGACCTTATAATTTGCACGATCCCAGCATTATAAAATATAACGATACCTATTACATTTATTCAACCGATGTGGCTTATGGTCCCAATGGCCAGTGCGGCATCATGTTTCGTCAGTCGAAAGATCTCGTTCAGTGGCAATTTCGTGGATGGCTTTTCGATGGTGTTCCTGCCAAGGAACTCGCTTTTATGCAGACTTACCAGCCCAATTACAGGCAGGAAAGCATTTGGGCACCATATATTATCAGGGTTGGTAACCAATTTCGATTGTATTACTCGGTACCCGGGAACGATAACGTCAAACTAGCCTGCATTGGTTTAGCTACTAGCGCATCGCCCGACGGACCATGGAATGACGAAGGAATTGTAATTTCGTGCTTACCCTCCGAAAATTTTAACGCTATCGATCCATCGGTAGTTGTCGATGCCAATAATGGTAAACATTGGATGACCTATGGATCTTACTCTTCTGGAATTTACATTGTTGAACTCGATCCTGCTACGGGTTTCAGAAA
Source organism: Bacteroidales bacterium (assembly GCA_026416115.1). Lineage (GTDB taxonomy): Bacteria > Bacteroidota > Bacteroidia > Bacteroidales > DTGW01 > JAKPGM01. The sequence continues at coordinate 25,043 of JAOAFU010000033.1, forward strand.
AAATCCTAATGATAAGGGAAAACTATTAGCTTTCAGAAAACGTGTTCATGATGCCATTGAGGGCTCTGAGATTATTTATAACCCCGAGCTTAAAAAATATTTTCTATTTGTTTCGTACGATTGGCTCGAAGATACCTACAATGTCCGAGTTGGTCGAAGCGATAAACCTGAAGGACCTTATTTCGACTTTTTTGGTAACGATATGGCAGCAGTTGGAGATAATTTTCCTGTTATTACTGCTCAGTACGGTTTTAAAGGTCATCCTGGTTGGCAAGGTTTTGGCCATTGTGGGTTGCTTCGCGACAGTAACCAGTATTTTTATGTGAGTCAGGCTCGATTAGCTTCAAATAAGTACCTGATGGTGCTACATGTTCGTCGCATGATGTTCACTTCAGATGGGTGGCCTGTAATATCACCCGAACGGTATGTAAATGTTCCCCAGTACCAAATTACTGCCGATAGTCTTGCTGGTAAGTGGGAGGTAATATATCTGTCATCAACTACGAAACAGAATATTGCATGGTATGTCACATTTAACCCTAACGGTACCCTTTCAGGTTATTTCAATGGCGAAAACATTGAAACGGGAAATTGGATTCTCGATAAGAATGAATTAACGCTTCAGTTCAACAACCACACTGTAAAAGCTCGTCTTTCTTGCGAATGGGATTGGGAAAACAAGAGGAGAACTATATGTTTTACTGGTCTTTCGGAGGAAGGGCGTTCGGCATGGGGGAAAAAGTTATACCGATAAACCAATAGGATAGCAAGAAAATGAAAGAATGTTTGAAATCAAATTAAACTTAAGCGTATGAGAACCGCATTTGTAGCCATAGCATTATGTTTTAGCATTGCATTCAATATAGTTGCTCAAACTAAAATAGAAGTGGATGTCAATCGACCACTCTTTCCCGTCAGTAAAAACTTATATGGGATTTTTTTCGAAGATATTAACCATGCTGGTGATGGCGGTCTGTACGCCGAAATGATCAATAATCGCAGCTTTGAGGCAAACCGAATGCCAGAAGATATGTATCGTATTGGTGATTATGTTTATTCAAAACAAGGTTTTAAGGTTTATTATCCCCAGCCAGCCGAATTAGAGGGTTGGGAAGTAATTATTTCGGGAAATGCTAAAGGGGAAGCTCGTCAAGACGATGCTTTTCCTTTAAATCAGTTTAACCTTAAATCGATGAAATTGGTTGTTTCTCAGCCCGATAATGGAAATTTTAAGGTTATAAACAAAGGATACTGGGGTATATCTGTGATCAAAGGAGAAAAATATCAACTTTCTATCTACTTGCGTTCGTTAGCTTCTGCATCAATTAAAGTGGCTCTCGAAGATCTTAAAGGAAAGGTTATTGATGCAAAAATAATAAAGGGTATACCTAAGGAATGGAAGAAGTATGAAATAACTTTTACTGCAACTGCAACAGAGCCTCAGGCAGTTTTCTCGATATCGCCTCAAACGCCTACTACCTATTGGGTTGATATGGTATCGCTTTTTCCCGAGAAAACTTTTAAACGTCGGACAAATGGTGTAAGGGCTGATATTGCCCAGATGATTGCCGATTTTAAACCTGGTTTCCTGCGTTTTCCGGGAGGATGTGTAGTTGAAGGAGCCGATTATGAAAATCGTATTATTTGG
>JAOAFU010000051.1 GCA_026416115.1 Bacteroidales bacterium
ATAGTGAAGAAAATATTTTAGCTATTGGTGTTTTCATTTCTTCAACGGGTCCCATACCTGTAAGAATCATACACGCCATATGAAAACTATCAAGCCAAGAAATATTGCCCAAATAGTGATAACCAACAGTTCCTACAAGAATAGAAAAAACGATTAATCCAAAAGCAAAAAAACCGTATCGCCCCAGTCTTATTATAAAATGTTTTAGAGAAATTACTCTTTGCCTTCGATTTTCAAACTTCATTTTAATTGTCTTTCCTCCTTTCGGATTTAAAATAAGTTATATCCAAATTTATTCAAATTTTTCTCAGGCAAAATTAAGGTAAAAAAGGGTCTATAAAATCATTTTGCTAAACAGGATTACTGAGAAAGCATAAAATACTCATGATGCAAAACCATCAAACAGGTGTTAAACTAGTCTATTCGGATAAAGCAACCGATTTGACTATCTTGTAATTAGGCCCGGAAGGAGTTAGGATGCTTTCGTAAAGAATTAGTCGGTCGATTGGCCAACATCCAAATATTGTTTGACTATGTTGTACAAGATACTCGTTGATTTTTTCGGGTTTAAGAGTACTTTTAAAGCGTCCTAAAGTTAAATGAGGAACAAACTTATTATCAACTTCGAGTACAGGTATTGTCATCGGCTCATTAATTTTTGCAAACGATTCCATTAGGCTTGTTACGAGCTGTATGTGCAATTGTCTGAATTTGTCTACGGGTCTTACTCCCATCCATAACACACGAGGATTACGAGATTGTCCGAAAGTACTGAGCTGTATAATTTCTGCTTCGAATCGCTTGTTGTGGCTACCTACATGCTCAACAATCGTATCAATCGAATTTATGAGTGAGAGCTGAGTATTCCCCAAAAAACAGAGGGTAAGATGTAACTGATGACTTTCGACCCACTTAATCGATGCCCACGAGTTTATATGCTGCTTAATAACTCCAAAAGCATGAAGGAAGTCGTTATCGGGGATATATTTCACTGCAATAAATAAACGTTTTTCCATACACTTTGATAAACTACAAAGCACCTGCTTCTATCATACGAACTATTTCTTCGATATCTTTATCTTCGCCTTCGGGGTCGTATCGGGTTTTGAGGTTCGAACCAAATACCCTTGCTAACGTCTGCCAGAAAAATGCCTCGAACGATCCGCGAAATTCCTTCACGGCATCAAAAGTGGTGTTCCCGGTTTCTCGGTAAAAAAGCTTAATTAAAATACGTCCCTGTGTAATGGTTAACTTTCGTAGCTCTGCTTCATATCTTTGTTTTAGCTCTGCTTCAACCTTGGCTACGTACTCTTCGCGCAGCTTTTTTGTAGGTATTTTCTTTACGCTATCGTCGACCTGTCGGTATACCTGTGCAGCAATCTTAGCATAAGGATAAGCCCGTTTTACATTATGTACCAAACGAAGATATTTCTGATACTCACGCTTCTCTTCCTCGGTAAAAACATGAGGCGTGTATATATATACAGGGGTAATCTGGCTAACATAAAAGGTGTCTTTGCCAATGATTTGCAACTTACTACTATCGACCACACCCATAGAACTATTTCCCATTGCAGGTAGGTTCGAACCGCAGAAAATACCAAACACTAAAAACCATATCATTCGCATAATACCCTTTTTCAGATTGAGCAAAATTAACGATGTTTTTGGTCAGGAACATTTTTCGGTACTAAAAAAAGGAATTCTGACATTGATTCTAAAATGTCAATTCATCCCAACTTAAAAAGTGCTAATTTTGCAAAAAATAAAAAATACATTAATTCAATACCATTTTTTTTGTTAAAATCAAATAAAATGAACACGAAAAGTGTTGAATACATTAATAGGATATGCGAGGGAACCCTTATTTCTCATCTCGAAATAAAATTTACCGAAATATCTGATGAAAAAATAATAGCCACCATGCCTGTCGACCATCGTACCATTCAACCTATGGGATTATTACACGGAGGAGCCATATTAGCCTTAATGGAGACTGTTGGTAGTGCGGGTTCGTTTCTTTTAATCGACGAAAAAAAGTATGGAGCAGTTGGTATAGAGGTTAATGCAAACCATGTGGCAAATACTACA
>JAOAFU010000062.1 GCA_026416115.1 Bacteroidales bacterium
TTTAAAACAGGATACAACTGAAGTTTTAAAGAATCAAACACAACCTGATATCCTAAAGAGGCACTTCCCAAACCAGATGGCTTATAAATTTTTACCACCTTTGAAGAATTGTTGATGCCGCCCTGAGAAGGGTTAGTGAAATTTCTGGTTAACACAAGTGGACTATCGGCCGTATCGGATTTAGGTAATACGGTTTCATAGTCGGCAATCCATTTATCGCCAGCCTGTATAATGCCCGTGACCATTACGGACATTACAAACAAGAGTAATTTTTTTCTCATAGATAAGATTTTAAAATTTGTGGTTAATAATTAATGTAGTCGTGTCCCAAATGTACTTGATAGGTAATTTATTAGCGTATTATCAATCTTGCTTATATGTTCACCTATTGCCAAATCAATTTTTATACACCTTTTTGACAAAAAACCACCTAAACCTAGTGAAATAAAACAATCCAACCTCTGGCATAATTTTATTACCTAAGCGAAAGAATTTTACCCCAAATTCTTAAAATAATGGAAATCCTTTTATCGCTAGGCAAGTAATTAATTTGGACAAAACATGCTTTATTAAAGAGATAAAAAAATTGACTGTAAATGGAAATCCTCCTTATGTAAGAAAATTGATAGTTAATGAAATATAGTTTACATACTAGGGCGTAACGAGAACATATATTTGATCATTAACTATCAAAACAAAAGCATATGAAACATCTACTAACCAATGTAAAAATGAAAAATTTCAAACTAGGTTCTTTATTGATCGTGGCACTTATCTTGTTTTGTTATAGTGTATCAGCTCAAGAAAGAACTATTAAAGGTAATGTAACCGACAATAACGGAAGTCCACTTCCTGGAGTACAGGTATTAATTAAGGGTACCAACAAAGGAACACTTACAGAAGCAGATGGTAGTTTTCGGATTAATGTTCCCAATTCTGAGTCTGTTTTAATTTTTAAATTTTTAGGTTTTGCCGATCAGGAAATAAAAATAGGGGAACAACAACAGCTAAATGTAGCCTTGAAAGAAAAAATTGAAGAGTTAGACCAAGTAGTTGTTGTAGGATACGGCGTTCAAAAAAGAAGCGATATTACTGGATCTGTTGCATCGGTTTCGGGAGAAAAAATTTCCAAGCTACCCATAGCAGGTATTGATCAGGCATTACAGGGAATGGCAGCTGGTGTAAACATAATTCCCACAACAGGCAGGCCCGGCAGTGGGGTTGATATACAAATAAGAGGTATTACCTCCATAAATGGAACCAATCCATTAATCATAATTGATGGTGTAAGTAAAGACATTAATGCGCTTAATCGCCTAAATCCAGATGATGTAGAATCGATTGAAGTTTTGAAAGATGCCTCATCGGCAGCTATATATGGTGCAAGTGGAGGAAACGGAGTAATTTTAATTACAACTAAGAAAGGGAAATCGGGAGAAATTAAAACCAGTTTCAACTCATACATGGGTAGCGAGGAAGTAATAAAAAAGCTCGATATGATGAACTCGCAACAATGGCTTGAGTTGTTAGAAGAGATGTCATCGTCGAGTAGACCCATAACAACGAGGCCTGATACCTTCCAAACATACGACTGGCAAGATATAGTTTTTAAGAGAGCCTACACACGTAACTACGATTTGTCTTTTAATGGAGGTAATGAACGTTCAAATTTCCTTTTAAGTGCAAGTTACTCCAAACAGGAAGGAATAATAAAGAAAACCGATAATCAAAGGTTTACTATGCGTTTAAACTCAGATCATACATTAAAGTATTTTAAAATAAGCGAAAACATATCATATACCAACAATGTAAGATATGGGTTTGAGGACTGGGAGTACTTGGGATATTACCAAAATATCGTGGCAAAGACACTTCAGATGGTTCCATATTTACCAGCTTATGATGCGAATGGTAAATGGAATATAAACCAATACGGTGGTGGCCCCAATCCCATGGTTGAACTGGATATGAAAAACAGAAAAAATAAAAATGATAATATTGATGCAAATTTTTCAATAACAATCGAGCCAATTAAAGGGCTTAGCTATACTTCGCGAATATCTGCAGGAGCAGGCATTGGCGATGTTAAAGAATTCAGAGATATATATTATGCTTCGGCAACAGATAACCGTCAACAAAACGAGCTTTTCCAAAGCTTATCAAGGAGTTACAGCTGGAATTTTCAAAATATTGTTACCTATAATACTTCCATCTACAAGCATAATTTTACCCTGATGGGAGGTACAGAAGCCATACGATACTGGGGGTACGACATTAATGGCACAAGGGTTGATTTCTCTAATACTATTCCTGAGCTGTTATATTTTAGCATGTCGGAGAACGACACGCTCGATAAACAAAGCATAGAAGGAAGCGGGTACGAAGGAAGAAGTTACAGATATTTTGGACGTTTCAACTACGATTACGCCAGCAAATACCTGTTAACGATAAATGTTAGTAGGGATTATGCTTCAAATTTCGGACCAGCCAATCGTGCCGGTACATTTCCTTCTTTTTCAGTTGGTTGGAAATTTTCGGAAGAAGAATTTATTAAAGCTCTCAATATTTTTAGCTTTGGTAAAATTCGTATTGGTTATGGCGAAACAGGAGCCAACGCGCGATCGGGATTCCCATACGCTACCAATATCATATTTCCTGCCCGACTCAAATACTCGTTCGATAATGTAGTTTCGCAAATAGGAGCTGGACCAGAGCAGGTAGCTAACCCAAGTATTAAGTGGGAGACCGTGAAGATGACCAACATAGGAATAGATGCTAATTTTTTTGACAATAAGTTAAGCCTTACATTAGAATACTTTAACAAAGAAAATGAGGGTATGCTAATGTATCAACAAGTACCCTTTATAGCTGGAACATTTGCGCAGAATAACCCTGAGGTAAACATTGGAAGTATTCGTAACAGAGGATTTGAAATTACAACTGGTTACAAAGGAATGGTAGGAGATTTACGCTATTCGGCCGATTTCAATATTAGTTTTGTCCGAAACAAAATTCTTGCATTAGCTACAGACTCCATTATGGCAGGTGCAGCCCACAATGTAAGTCCTATCGCCTTAACTAGAATTGGTGGATCTGTTTCGGAATTTTATGGTTATAAAACAAGCGGAATGTTTACAGAAAACGATCTAGGATATTCACGCGGAAGAATTATGATTACAAACCAACCTTTCTCCATAAACAGCAAGGGTGATACTGTTTATGCGCAGCCTGACGCAAAACCTGGTGATGTGCGCTTTGCAGATTTAAATGGTGATGGAAAATTAAATGAGAAAGACAAAACTATACTGGGGAGCCCTCTGCCTAAATTTACCTACAGTTTTTCGATCAATTTGGAGTTTAAAGGTTTTGATTTAAATATGATGTTTTATGGTTCGTACGGGAATAAATTATTCAATGGAACCAAGCAATATCTATATTATTCGCAAGGTAATGGAAACCGATTAGCTGTATTTGCCAATAGATACAAAGATGAAAAAATAAAAGATGGAATAGTAGTAGTAAGGGAAAATCACAATACAACGATACCACGCTTTGCAGCATCGAATTATACCCGACCGAGTGACTTCTTTATAGAGGACGGATCGTATTTACGTTTAAGAAATATTCAGATTGGATATAGTTTACCTTCAAACCTATGCAAAAAAATAGGGGTTGATAAATTTCGCCTGTATGTCGGAGCAAAAAATCTGCTCACCTTTACTAAGTATAAGGCATACAACCCTGAGGTCTCGAGCGGTAGTGGTGGAGGATTAACTGCACTTGGTGTTGATTATGGCACTTACCCAGCAACTAAAATGTATTTAGTAGGTCTTAATTTACAATTTTAACTCAAAAATCAAGCAATATGAAAAAGAACATCATAATAGTAATATTAGTTTTAACAGGTCTTATTAGCTGTAAGGAAGATTTTCTTGATATAAGACCAATTGCTGCAGTTAATAGCGAAACATATTATACAACGCAAAAGGCAGCTGAACAGGCAGTAACAGCAATATACTCGCAATTAAACAATGTAGCCTTTGATAAAGATCTTATTATGGCTGTTGATGTTGTTTCCGACGATGCTGAAGCTGGAGGCGAATATGTTAACGAAGTGCCTAGTTACGAGAATTTTAACCGTATGGTACCCTTAGCAACTCAGGGCGAATTGGAAAATGTGTACGGAACTTTGTTTGCAATAGTTTATTTTAGTAATCTAGCGCTTGAGAAACTCCCTACAATCAAACAAATCGATAAAAAAGCAGACTCAAGAACAATAGATCGGCTGATGGGAGAAGCCAAATTTATGAGAGCACTTGCATATTCGTACCTGAGTAAATATTTTGGTGGAGTTCCCTTGGTAGATCATGTGCTTTCGGCCGAAGAGTATTACCTACCAAAAGCAAAATTAATAGACATTTACAAGTTGATAGAGAAAGATTTAAAAGAAGCTATTGAGGTTTTGCCAGAACGCAGTCAATTTGGCCCCAATAACATTGGACGTGCAAGTAAAGGAGCAGCACGTGCACTGCTTGCACGAAATTTACTTTTTGAATCGTCTTATGCCCGATATTACCCTAACGACGAGCGTTTCGAAGGTATGACCCAACGCTGGTCGGAAGCTTTAAAATATGCAGAAGACGTAATTAACTCTGGCGAATACTTTTTGCCAGGTATTAATGGCGAACGTTATAATACATGGCGAGGACCCAATACGAATGGATATCGCTACGTTTTCACATCGAATGGTGATAATACAGAAGGAATATTTGAAATACAGGACATAGTAGATGGATTAGGCTGGGCACAAGCCAGAGGAAATGCTATTACACAGTACATCTCTGCACGAAGGTACCTTGATCAGAATGGTAATCCTCAAAACACTGATTATTGGGGATTAGACCTTCCAACTTGGAGTCTAATCAACGAATTTGAGCCTGGAGATCCTCGTTTACGTAGTGGAATAGCTTGGGAGGGAAGTGGCGATTCTATTGAAATAAAAGGTGGTAAAAGATTTCCAATTAGCTACGACAAATCGGTTACTAAAACGTACTGTACCAAATACGAATGTTCGGCAGCAGAATTCAAAGATGTGAATGGGCCATGGCATAGTGCTCCGATCAACATTAAACTTATACGTTATGCCGAAGTACTTCTAATTGCTGCAGAAGCAGCTGTAATGACTGGCCAGAATGATAAAGCACTTCAGTATATCAATCAGGTTCGTAAACGTGCACGCATGTGTGGGCCAGTTGGCAACCAAGTTCCAGCCGATTTAACAGGTACCGTTACTTTGCAGGATATCATCCATGAACGAAGAGTAGAACTATATCAAGAAGGTCATAGATATTACGACCTTGTTCGTTGGAACCTTGCTAAACAATATCTCAACCATAACACTCACGACGGATACCAGGTTATTTACGAATCGCCTAAACATGATTTCTTACCACTTCCTCAAAAAGAAATTAACTCAAATCCTAATTTAAAACAATATCCGGGTTGGTGATGGATTGACAATAATGGTGAACATTTTTTAACTGCTACATGCAATCATGTAGCAGTTTTTTTTATGAAAATTGGTTGCAAAATTCTGGTTAGGCTGATATATTCTTTTCTATTCGAGATTTTTGGGATTGTTCTGATAAATAAGGTTTTTGTTATTTTCATCTATACCTCCCGCCGACAAAATATATTCGCTAGGTGTTTTGCCAAAGTATTGTCTAAAGCATTTAGTAAAGTAAGAAGGCGAAGAAAATCCAGTTTCATAGGCAATTTGAGTAAAATTCATTTTCCTTTCTAAGATAAGCTGTGCTGCGGTTTTAAGCCTAATAGAAGTAATAAATTCAATTACAGACATACCAGTTAAAGCTTTTATTTTTCGATACAGCTGGACCTTGCTGAGAAAAACATGGTTAGAAAGTTCGTCGACACTTAAATTAGGATTTGTAAGGTTAGATTTTATATAATTTAAAACTTTATCCATAAATTGTTTATCTAGGTCGTTGTTCAACACATCAGATGGGATTAGTTCTGATTCTTTGAAGAATTTTCGATAAATAGTCTCTTTCAGATCTATTAGACGATCTATTTGATTTTTCAATACCTGAAGATGAAAAGGTTTAACCATGTACATATTTGCGCCGGCATCAAGACCTTCGACTTGATGTTCGGGTAATGTTTTTGCCGAAAGAATAATAACTGGTATATGAGAAGTAGATACATTAGTTCTTAAATTACGACAAAAAGTAATACCATCCATTTCTGGCATTAAAACATCGGTAATAATAATGTCAGGTACTATATTTTTAGCCAGTTTTAAACCTTCTTTACCGTTAGGAGCAATATAAACTTTATAACAATTAGAAAGCTCTTTGGCAAGATATTGAACAATTTCTTCATCATCCTCAACAATGAGTAACTTATAAGCCGTAGGACTACTATTTTCAGAATCCCTAGCCTCCATATCGCCAAAATTGAGTTTAATCTGGTTTTCGTTAGATAGTTCCTTAGGGGCATTTCTCATAGGTAGTAAAAGATCAAAGCTTGTCTCAGAACCAGGAATACTTTGCACTCTAATAAACCCACCAAGCATCTCGACAAAAGATTTAACAATAGAAAGCCCAATGCCCAACCCTTGATTAGCTTGATTTACCTGGTAAAAACGATCGAAAATCTTGTCAATTTTATCGGCTGCAATTCCTTCACCAGTATTTGTTACTTTAATTTTTGCATAATTAATATGCTGTTCTTCAACCTGAATAACCTCTAAAACAATTGTTCCATTTTTAGGTGTGAATTTAAATGCATTTGAGAGTAAATTGAATACAATTTTTTCGACCATTTCCTTATCAGTGCCCATTATAAGCTTGTCAAAAGCGCTATAAAATTGATAATCTATACCCATTGTATCGGCTAACGATTTAAATGAGTCGAATATTTCTTTAAGTATAGATATTAGGTCGTGATTTTTGATTTCTGGATGGACCAAATCTTTTTCAATTTTGGTATAATCTGATAATTCATTGGTTAATTTAATCAGCCGATAGCTATTTCTTATGGTTGTTTTGATTATCTCTTTAACAGATAAATCGAGTTTTTTATCATAAAGCAAATGTTCGAGTGGATTAATGATAAGGCTTAGGGGAGTTCTGATCTCGTGAACCAGATTAGTAATAAAATTGGTCTTGAGCTTATCTAGTTCCTGTAGTTTCATTTTTTCGAATTGTTCCTGCTCAAGTTTGGTTTTTTGCCTTAATCTTTGGAGAATAAGATATCGATAAGAGACAAATAGTGAAACAAAAATGGCAAAATACAACAGGTAAGCCCAGGTTGTTTTCCACCAGGGTGGCAAAAATATCAAAGTAACAGAACGTTGTGATTCGAATCCTGATGGATGAATTGCCATTATTTTAAGATAATATTCTCCGGGATTTTGATTATAAAAACTTATGCTTCTTTGATTTCTTTCCAAAGAAATCCATTCAGATGAGTTCATTTTATAACGATACTTAATTTTGTCACTTTGGATAAAATCCAAAGCAGCAAACTCAAGGGTAACATTAGTATTGTAAGGAACACGAATAACTGAACACTCATTTATACTCCTCTCTATAACCCTTTGCCTACGGATCCTAAATTGAGGAGTAACTTCTATGTTGTTAATCTTAACATTAGTAAAAAATAATGGTAATGTGGTGACGGTTTCTTTTAACGAATCGGGGTGATAATAAATTAAAGCTTTATTAGTTGAAAATAAAATATCTCCCCTTTTGATTTGTGCAGAGGAGGAACTAATTAAAAAGTTGTAGGAACTTTTCTCCGACTCGAATAAATAATTTTTTACTTGAAAATTATTTGTCGAAATATTAGAAATCCCATAAGAAGTAGACAACCATATAGATTTGTTGTCAAATATTATATGATTGATATTATTTGAAGAAATACCATTTTTCTCATCGATAATTCTGATATTTTTATTTAATAAATCAAATAAACAAGCACCGGCATTAGTGCCAATCCAAAGATAATGATCGTTTACCTTGCAGAAACTTTTAACATAATCGCAAGGCAATAAATCATTAATTTCATGAGCAATTCGTGCAGAGAAAATATCCTCTGAAATCTCTTTTATCTCAATAATACCCTCATCTCTTGTGCCAACATAAAATGTATTTTTGTTTATTTCAATAATTGCCTGAGTTGGAGAAATAGGGAATGGCATTGATTTAATAGTTTCGTCGGAAAATATTCGATAGGATTTACTTTTTGCTTTTAGTTCGTCGGAGTTTATCGATAAATTAAATTTGTCATCTAATTTTAATACATAAAGTGCCCCCCATAAACCTATCCATAACCTACCTTGCGTGTCTTCATAAAAGCTTGTGATATAGCTATTCATCCACATGTTTCCAAACAAGTTGTTTGCATCAATAGGCTGAATGCTCCTACCTGTGTTATTGATCTGGGATAATAATTGTGCTGGTATTACATAAAGCCCAATATTGCGATATACCAACCAAAGGTTTCCTTGTTTGTCTTCGTATATCAAAGACACCTCATTGGTTTGCAACCTTATCCTTGAAAAATTATCATTTGAATAATAATACAATTTATTGTTGGCTATATCGAAACGGATTAGTCCACTACGAGTAGTACTTATCCAAACGTTATTATCAAAAATATAAGATTTAACAACGCTTGATATTTCAAATGATTGATGTGCAAAATAAGTTTCTATATCAACTACTTTTAAGTTATTTTTTTGAAAATATATCTTAGTTAATGCAGGCTGATTCATACTCAACCACAAAATACCAGACTTATCGTAAAAAATATGATTAATAATGTCTGACTTTAGTTTAGACGCATTTTTTAGTTTTTCCTGACTTCCATAAAAAACGTATTCGCGATTTCTCAAATTAAATCTATACAACCCATCACCGTATGTTGCAACCCATAATTGGTTTAAATTGTCGTAACATAACGAAATAACTCTTTTGCGTTGGAGTATTTTATTCATCCAATTAATAGTTTCATCGTTATCGACCAACAAAGATTTAGCGTTTACCGAAAACACTCCCCCATCCCAACTCCCCGCCAAGACATTATTTTTATACGAAATTATGCTTCTAATTGCATTCTGAGGGTGCGAATTAACAACCTTTATTATATTATTAGCTGTATTTAAGACATAAAGTCCGCCATTCGTGCCAATCCACAAATTAACAGAGTCCTCTGCAACGTAAAAATAAGTTATTCTATTTTTTTGATTTGCTAGATTATTGGGCTCAGGTAGAAGAACTTTGGCAACATGTACCTGATCTTTTGTATATTTTTTTTGATGATCGAAAAAAATTAGACCACTATCGGTTGCTAACCAAACTTTATTTTTAAAAATGATAGTCTTATTGACATTAAACGAAATATTTATATTGAACTTTAATGCAAACATTTCTTCGTTATGAGAATCGTAAAATACAACACCTTTTCGTGCTGTACTGATCCAAAAATTATTGTTTTCATCTTCAATTATGCTTAATATTTCGACATTCAAAATTTTGTCGTGGTTGTTTATTTTATTAAAATTATATCCATCGTACCTATATAATCCATTCAGACTACAAATCCATAAAAAACCCTTTGAATCGCGAAACGTACTATTAACACTATTGGTTGTAAGGCCATCTTTGTAAGAATAATCGTTCATTACTATTTCATCAGCTTTTATACATGGAGCTGCGGCTATTAGAATCAATAATAATAGAAAACCTAAGCCGGTTTTTAGATAGAACTCCCACATAGTAAAAGCATGCTTAATCATTTTCAAACAATTTAATAACCTGCTAAATCTTAGTAATGGTGACCAACTGAATCAAAACGAATCCAATCAATTTCAAAAAAACCCTCTCCACTCTGTTTTAAGATTAAATCTGAAATACCTGATGGAGACATAGCTAATTTATAACTTAGTAATACCCAATCTCTCATTTTGGGAACTTTTATACGTTTTAATTTTTTTGTAGTTTTATTATTAGCAATATAAATATCGACCTTCCCTCCTGTTAATGATCTTATACGAATTGTAATTTTTTGATGTTTAAGATTAGCAAAATCGACATTATTATATCGCAACCATGCTTGATTGAGAGAAAAAGAGGCTTTCCATCCCTCAAAAGGATTTAGGGAATCAATAAAATGAATTTGAACGCCTTTCGCGGATATAGCACTATACCTATCGATTTGTATAGGTTTGGAAGGATCAGATAAACCGACTCCACGATTGGTCGGAACAACTTTTTGGATTGTTCCGTCGGCATTGAAAAAAAGACTATCGATGCAAATTGAGCGATTTTTATCGAAATGAGGAGAGAGGGCATTTTGATGATAAAAAAGGTACCACTGATTATTGTATTCAATGATGGAATGGTGATTAGTCCAGCATTTCATAGGCGATTCGTCCATTATTACACCAGCCATTTTGAATGGTCCCATTGGGTTGTTGCCCATAGCATACTCCAATCTTTCTATTTGATTTTCTACATGAGGGAAGGTTAGGTAATAAATTCCGTTGCGATGAAATACCCAGGGACCTTCTTTTAAACCTTTTTCGGGAAGATTAGCAATAATTTGTGGTTCTGTTGCAAGTTCTGTCATGTTCTCCTTAAGCTTTGCCACATAGATATTTCCAAGCGACCAATACAGATAAGCCTGCCCATCCTTATCAATGAATACACATGGATCGATACCAACAACCCCTTTAATTGGTTCTGAGAGGGGAGTAAATGGGCCTTCGGGCTTATCGGCTATTGCAACTCCAATACGAAAAAGTTTTCTACCTGTTGAATCTTTCTCAAGGCTCAATGCTGGAAAATAGAAAAAATACTTTCCATTCTTCTCAATACAATCGGGAGCCCAAAAACTAAAGGTAGTTGAATCGACCCAAGGAACCTGGTATTGAGTTAAGATAACGCCATGATCAACCCAATCAATCAGATTGTGGGATGAAAAGACATGATAATCCTCCATACAAAACCAGTCTTTTCGTAAACCTTTTCCTTCGGGTACAGGAATATCGTGAGAAGGATAAACATATACCCTTCCGTTGAAAACATGAGCTGAAGGATCGGCAGTAAACTGGTTTCTGATGATTGGATTTTGCGAAAAACTCTTTAATGAGTACAAGAATATTAAATAGTATATTAAATTTTTTTTCATCGTTTAATTTTTGTCAGAAAAAATAAGAATCATTCTTGATCGAGAGAAATTCTAAACCAGTCAAAATCAATGTAACCTCCTGTTTGCTTGGTGGCATAATTAAATAAACCAAACCGATAGCCCATAAAGTGCGCTAAATCGTATTTCATTTTCAATGGTTTACCTATAGAGACCCATTTAATACTGTCGAGACTATAAGAAAAACGAGCAGAGTCGTTCATATTAGAAAAATCGCAGATAGCTTTTAGATAAATATTATTTTGTTTTAAAGGAACACTTTCTATCTCTCGAGGAATATTATCTTCATTGAGAATCACAACTATTCTTTTTTGACCGTTTTCGAACTTCACTCCCACAAGTCCATAACGTTTCTGGAGCAACGCAAGGCCAGCAAAATCACCTTCTTTCATCCCCGAGACATCCATTTTAATAATTCCGCTACAACGAGGACCTATTGTACGTTGAGTCAAGGTATTCCTTGCTTTTTCGAAATCATCGGTTAATGAAACTGTTGTAAGGCGCAAAAAACCTTTTCGCGCGGTTAATGACCAATATCGATTATCGGGATTATGGTTCCATTGCCAGACAGCAGGAAGAGCTTGTTCTCCCTTTTTCCGATCAAAATCGTCGGAAGAAACGATACCAGGAGAAAGACCTTTACTTATAGGTAAATCCAAAGTATCGGGCACTTTACCATTGATTCCAATCACAGGCCAGCCATCGTGCCATGTTAC